>NZ_JBRIQN010000006.1:0-227342 GCF_052981855.1 Micromonospora sp. LZ34 | reverse complement strand
GCCTCCTTCGTCGTGAGACGTGAGCACCCCGAGCATCCCGCCCGGGACCCACGAGGAGCGAGACCCCGCTCCTTCATCCATCACGCAGGTCCCGAGACCGGTCAGCGGCATGCCAGGACGTTGCTTTGGGCGTTTCAAGACAACGAGAAGATTCCTGGTGCCGGCAAGGATCTGGCGATTGTCAGCTGTCGAACCAGACCACCAGCCGGACGTTGTCCTCACCGTGCTCTTCCGCGAGTTCATGCATGGCATCGAGCACGGCTCGCAGTTCCGGATCACTGCGCAGCACGTCGCCCTGTACGAGCCGCTCAACCCGCCAGAGACGATCGCCGCTGCGCCATTCGGTTCCCTCGGGGTAGCTGCTGCCCCGGCGATCGGCATGCTCACCGGCGACTGCCCGCCAGGCGAGGCCGGTGCCCACGTTGGCCTTGCCGAGCTTGACCAAGCCCCGGCTGGTGATGCGGTACTCGTGTAGGCGGTCGTCCGTAGTCGATGCCGGCCGTTCCCAGTCGATCCGCGCCAACTCTGCCCAGGTGACCCAGGTGTGGTCGTGTTTGGTATCCAGATGAGGGAAGGTGCGGACAGCTTCGCTGGCATCCTCGGGGATTCCTCGCGCGGCCGCGACTGGTTCGAAGCCCGCGTAGTTGCGGACGCCGAAGAGCAGTCCGAACGCGTCGTAGTAGCGGGGAAGCTTGCCCAGATCGGTCCCGGCAAGGATCCACGGCGTGTCAGGGCCATGTGGCCGGAACTCCACGCAACCGGCGATGTCGGTGCCCAAGGGGAATCGCCTCCAGCCGAGCAACGCGGTGGCCAACCAGTTGATCATACTGACCGACATCCGCTCATCGACAGATCGGATAACTGGCACGCCAGCATCGTGGACCGTTGGCGTCACGGTCCGTATCCGGCATGCTCAAGGCCCGGATAACCCGTCAACCGTTTGTCGGGGAGTAGTCGATCTTCCAGTCTGTGTAGACGTCAAGGGTGCCGTCCTGGGCACAGCGGAGTCCGAGCTGACCTAGCGGACCTCACCACTACGCCGGCTCTTCCACGCCCTGATCATCGACCTCGCACGGCGGGCCCTGACGTCATCGCCTGGTCCACTTCCGACGCAGGCATCAAGCCGCCGCCAAGACCAGCCATTACACCCGGCAAGCCCTCACGGAACCCTGAAACGGATCTCCTACTGGAGTACTTGGGCGGCTGGTTTCCAGGACGCCTGGCGGATGGGCATGTCCGCCAGCCAGACGTCGGCCAGGTCGCTGAGTCGGACGTCGAGGGCCTGGCTGAGGCAGACCACAGTGCCGAACGCCGGTGCGGGAAGGCGGCCCGCCTCGATCTTGCGCAACGTCTCGGGGGAGATGCCGGCTGCCAGGGCCACCTCGACGAGGCTGCGGCCGGCCCGCGCGGCCCGGAGGGCGGCTCCGAGGCGCTGGCCTGCTGCGATCTGTTCGGCGGTGAGTGGTTGGCGAACCATGCCAGGAGGATATCCCTCCGGAGCATCCCCGACCGGGCGTGGTATAAAAATACCGCATACGGAGAGGGGGCCTGTCGTGATCGAGCTCAAGTCCGCCGAGGAGATCGGCCGGATGGCGGTGACCGGCCAGTTCGTCGGCGAGCTGCTCGCCGAGCTGAGCGGTGTCGCCGCAGTCGGCGTCAACCTGATAGACCTCGAACACCACGCCCGCCGCCGGATCAAGGAACGCGGCGCCGAATCCTGCTACTGGGACTACGCCCCTTCGTTCGGCCGCGGCCCGTTCCGCAACGTGCTGTGCCTGTCGGTCAACGACGCGGTGCTGCACGGCCTGCCGCACGACTATGTCTTGCGGGACGGTGACCTGCTCAGCATCGACATGGCGGCCGGCATCGACGGTTGGGTCGCCGACTCCGCGCTCTCCGTCATCGTCGGCACCCCCGACCCGGCCGACCTGAAGCTGATCGAGGCCACCGAGGTCGCACTGGAGGCCGGCATCACCGCCGCCCAGCCCGGCGGCCGCCTCGGCGACGTCTCCGCCGCGATCGGCGAGGTCGCCCACTCCTACGGCTACGGCGTCAACGCCGAGTTCGGCGGCCACGGCATCGGCCGCACCATGCACGAGGCCCCGCACGTCTCCAACAACGGCCGCGCCCGCCGCGGCATGAAACTCGCCCCGGGCCTCACCATCGCCATCGAGCCCTGGTTCTGCCGCTCCACCGACAAAATCACGTTCGACAACGACGGCTGGACGATCCGCTCCGCCGACGGCTCCCGCGCCGCCCACTCCGAACACACAGTCGCCATCACGGCTTCCGGCCCCCAGGTCCTGACCCGCCGCCCCACTCACGGCGCCACCTCGGCCGATCCCACCAAAAAGCCCGCCACAGCCTCCTGACCCACCGCCCGCCTCGGGGCGTGACTCAGGGCGTTCCGGGGATGGGGCCAGCAACGGCGACAGCAATCGAGGCGCGTGACACCGACCCGAGACGGAAGCCGGCGGTCGCAACGGCCGATGCGAGCCGGCGACCGCCGTTGCTCGGAGTCCAGGTGTTGTAGACCGTCAGCTGCCCGCCGGTGAACGGGAAACCGACAGCGAGACTGCCGTCTGCCATGGTTCCCCCGACCCACTCAAGCGGCTCGGCGTGGTCGAGCTGCTGGCCTCCAGGGATCCGCCTATCCGCGTCGGAGGCCCTGACCGGTGTGGTACGACTGCCGTAATAAGGCGCGAGGCGGACGGAAACGGGTGGAAGATGACGGTCGCTGGCTTGCGTGGCCTGCTCCGCGACCGCGAGGGGGAGCTCCTTCTCGACCTGGTTTACGTCTTCGCGCTCACCCGGATCTCGGAGCGGTTGATCGTAGATTTCAGCACTCAGCGGCAGGTCGTTCTGCCGGAATTCGGTCAGACGGCGTTGTTGCTGCTGGCACTCTGGTTGACCTGGGTTCGCGCGGCGATCGTGACCAGCGCCTTCGATCCGCAAAAATGGGCGATCCGGCTCGTGTGCGTCATGGTCATGTTCGGCACCATGATCATGGCCGTTACACTGCCCTTTGCGACCGGCGATCGAGCCGTGGTCTTCGCGGTCACCTACGTCACCATCCAACTCGGCAAGCCCGTCGTGCTCCTGCTCGGCCGGTACGACCGTGAACGGCACAGCCCCGCGCGGGCGCTCTGCTGGGCAGCGGTATCCGCCGGACCCTGGATCGCCGGGGCGGTTCTCTTCCCGCAGAGTCCCGCGCGCGGGGTCCTGTGGACGCTGGCGTTGGCGCTGGACTACACGGGACTCGTCCACGGCTGGCCCGTTCCGGGACTTGGCCGCACCCGTATCGAAGACTGGAAGCTCGCCGGCGAGCACATCGCCGAGCGTTTTCAGCAGTTCATCGTCATCGCGCTCGGCGAGACGATCCTGCTCACGGGAATAACGTTCGCCGAGGAGTTCACCCCCGATCGGGTGGTGCCGAGCGTCGTGTCCTTCGCCACCACGATCCTGATGTGGCGAATCTACTTCCACCGTGCTGGGGCGGTGTTGCCCGCCGCCATCGAGGCCATCCCCAGCCCAGCCCGCCTCGGTCGGTCTGCGTTTCACACCCATCTGATCATCGTGACCGGCATCCTCGCCACCGGCGTCGGCCACGCACTGGTCATCCATCATCCGGTCCTGCACGAGGATCCGCTGTGGCTCGCCGTCATCCTGGGTGGGCCCGCGCTGTTCCTGGTCGGGCGGTCCCGCCTCGAGTACGAGGTGTTCGCCCGGGTGTCCGCGTCCCGGGTCATCGGACTCCTCGCGCTTGCCGCTCTGACGCCGGTGATGGTCCGCCTGCCGCCGCTGTTCGCCACCAGCGCCGCAGCCATCGTCCTGGCCGGGGTCGCGGCGTGGGACACGATACGCGAGCGGAAGCACCCAGGTGAGGAACCCTCACCGCCAGGGTCGACCCGACGGCGACGCTGACCGCAACCGAGGCAGGCGATTCCGGATCGCATCCGACACTGGCTCCCACACGAGCGAGGTCAGTGCGAACCCTGCTACGTGTCGTGCTGTCGGCGCACCATCTCGCTGATCCAGATGGGCGCGAACGGAGACGTGCAGCCCGGGGAAGTCGGGTAGTCCTTGAGCACCTCCAGGCGCTCACCGATGTCGAGTGCACGGGCGCGCTGCTCGGCGTGGTCGATCCCGATCTGCGCCAGGCAGTGGTTCATCGCCCACTGCAGGCGATCCGGGGCGTCTTTCATCTCCGCCTCGATGACGTCGAGCAGTCCCGCGAGGTCCAGGCCCTCGGGCTTCTTCGCCACGCGTTCGGTGGTCAGCGCCCAACCGGCACTCGCGACCACGGGATCCGGATCGGCGAACCAGGCCAGGCGCAGCTCCTCGGAGTGCGGGTTCTTCTTCACCACGTAGTTCACGAGCCAGTCGTGCACCTTGGGTGTGCGCGCCTCGCGCACCATGGCGTCCAACTCGTCACGCCCGAACGCCTTCGGGCGGCAGATCAGGATCGCCAGCAGTCTCGCCGCGGTGTCATCCGTCTCCCAGAGCTGGCACGCGAGTTCCTGCTGCGTCTTCAGCCGCTTCGCGAGCGCGCGCAGCTTGCTGAGGTTCACACCGTGATCGTCACCGTGTTTCTCGTTCACCTGGCGTGCCTTCGGGTCCTCGAGCTCGGCCAGCTCGGCCATCACCTCGGCCACCGTCGTCCCGGTCAGCGTCGTCTCCGCCACCTCAGCCTCCTGTCCATCACGTGCGAGATGCAGCCTACGACCGACGTCGGCCTCCTGTCGTACACGCGTGGAGCATGGCGGGTGTCAGCGCGGCCAGCACGAGCAGCCCGATTGAGACCGGCCCTGACCTCTTTCGCCGCTCCCACGTCAGGCATCGAACAGATGATCCAGACTGGCTGTGGTCGACCGCCAGCCCGCGGGTCACCTCGCCGCGGGTCAGCTCCATGATCGTCGGGGAGCCTCCGCCCGATCGGCGGGCGGGAGAGAGGGGCAGGCATGTCAACGGAGCCGGAGCCAGGGCTGGCGCCCGAGCACATGCGAACCAGATATCAGGGTGAGCCGGTCCTGCTCACGGTCGACGGGCAGGACTTCCGCGTCCGTGCCCGGGCCGAGGAGCCCAGCGGGTACGACTTCGACTGGCTCAACGGGCCGCACGACTACGGCTTCGGGCTCTCCGGGCCTGCCGCGATGAGCCGGCCCGAGATGGAGCGGGCCATCCGCGACTTCCTCGCTCAGATCGACCCCGCCACCGGGTACCTGAAGGAGTAGCCCGGCCGGGACCGGCGGGGCGCGGCCTGCTCGGGTTCAGAGCGCTGCTTGTCTGTCACGAACACTAGCCTCGCGGCATGTCGTCCACCCGACTCACCCGTGCCGCGGCCCGGCGCATCGCGGTCCGCGCGCAGCTGCTCGACGCCCGCCGGCCGGCCGACCTTCTCGGGGTCGTCCGGCAGCTGACGTTCCTGCAACTGGATCCCACGGCCGCGGTGGCGCCCAGCGCAGACCTCGTCGCGTGGGGCCGCCTCGGCGCCGGATACCGGCCGGCCGACCTGCAACGGGCCCTCGAACGTGATCGGGCGCTGTTCGAGCACCGCGCCATGGTGCGGCCGATGACCGACCTCGGGCTCCACCTGGCGGAGACGGCCGCCTGGCCTCAGGAGGCGCGGCGGCGGGACTGGTTGCGGGCCAACGACGCGTTCCGCCGGTACGTGCTCGATCTGCTGCGCGACTCCGGGCCCCTGCTGTCGCGCGACGTGCCGGATCGCAGTGTGGTGCCCTGGCCGTCCACCGGTTGGACGAACAACCGCAACGTCACCCAGATGCTCGAGTTCCTCGCCGCCCGCGGCGAGATCGCCATCTCCGACCGCGTCGGGCGGCAGCGGCGGTGGGACCTGGCCGAGCGGGTCTACCCGGCGGGCACGCCGGTCGTCCCGGCGGAGGAGGCCCGCCGAATCCGCGACGAGCGACTGCTGCGGTCCCTCGGCATCGCCCGCCCGTCGGTCGTCGGGGAGGCGGGGGAGCCGGTCGAGGTGGAGGGCACCTCCGGTGTGTGGCGGGTCGATCCCACGGCGGTCGGTGAGCCGTTCGCCGGGCGTACCGCGCTGCTGTCGCCGTTCGACCGGCTCGTCCACGACCGGCGGCGGGCACTCGAGCTCTTCGGCTTCGATTACCGCTTGGAGATGTACGTGCCCAAGGGGAAGCGGCGCTGGGGCTACTTCGCGCTGCCCGTGCTGCATCACGATCGACTGATCGGCAAGGTGGACGCCACGGCCGATCGCAGGGGATCGGTCCTGAGGGTGGACGCCATCCACCAGGACGTCGGCTTCACCGCTGCCATGACCGCGGCCGTGCACGCCGAACTCGACGCGCTGGCGTCCTGGCTCGGCCTGTCCGCCGTCGACCTTGCGACGTCCGCGCGGGAGGTGTACGGGACCCATCCGGGGGTAGTCGCCGCGGTCGGTGCGACGAGGGTCGGGAGGTCTGGTGGAGACGTACCCCGCCGTGGAGGCCCACGGCCTGATCGGTGACCTGCAGACCGCGGCGCTGATCACCAAGGACGGGACCCTGGACTGGTTCTGCGCGCCTCGTTTCGACTCGCCGAGCATCTTCGGCGGACTGCTCGACCGGCGGAAGGGCGGCCACTTCCAGGTCTCGCCGTACGGCATCGACTACCGGAGCACGCAGCTCTACCTGCCCGGCACGCCGGTCCTGATCACCCGGTTCCTCAGCGCGGAGGGCGTGGGCGAGCTGATCGACTTCATGCCCGTCGCCGGGGACCGCGCCACCGACCGGCACCGCCTGGTCCGGCTGCTCCGCGTCGTCCGGGGCACCATGACGTTCCGGGTCGACTGCCGGCCCGCGTTCAACTACGGGCGGGACCCGTACGAGCTGGAGGGTCACGAGGGCGGCGTCATCTTCCGCAGCCGTACGATCTCGCTCACTCTGAACGTGGTCCGCTTCAACGAGCGCCTGCCCGGTGAACGGGACGGCAGGAGCAGCAGCGCCGAAGGCGTCCAGGTGATCGGCACGCTCCGCGAGGGCCAGGCCGGGGGCGTGGTCCTGGACACCGGGTCGTCGGAGCCGCCGCGCGCCTACGCCCCGGAGGAGGCGCGGGAACTGCTCGAGCAGACCCGCGACTTCTGGCGGCGCTGGCTCGCCCGCTCCCAGTACAGCGGCCGGTGGCGGGAGATGGTCGAGCGGTCCGCGATGACGCTGAAGCTCATGACGTACGCCCCGACCGGCGCGCTGATCGCCTCGCCCACCGCCGGGCTGCCGGAACAGGTCGGCGGGGCGCGCAACTGGGACTACCGCTACACCTGGGTCCGCGACGCCTCCTTCTCGGTGCACGCGCTGCTCAGCCTGGGCTTCACCGACGAGGCGCGCGGGTACCTGCGCTGGCTCAACGACCGGGTCCGGGAGGCGGAGGACGAGCGGTCGCCGTTGCAGATCATGTACCGCGTCGACGGCTCACCCGACCTCACCGAGGAGGTGCTCGACCACCTGGAGGGCTACCGGGGCTCGGCGCCGGTTCGGGTGGGC
Organism: Micromonospora sp. LZ34; assembly: GCF_052981855.1. Classification (NCBI taxonomy): domain Bacteria; kingdom Bacillati; phylum Actinomycetota; class Actinomycetes; order Micromonosporales; family Micromonosporaceae; genus Micromonospora; species Micromonospora sp. LZ34. The sequence continues at coordinate 219,840 of NZ_JBRIQN010000006.1, read as the reverse complement.
AACGGCGCCGCCAGCCAACTGCAACTCGACATCTACGGTGAGGTGCTCAACGCGATGCACCTCGCCGACGCCCGGGGTCTGCACATGTCCCACCAGGAATGGCTGAACACGGTCCGCGTGGTGGACTGGCTCTGTGACAACTGGGACCAGCCCGAGGACGGGATCTGGGAGACCCGGGCCGGCCGCCAGGACTTCACCTACGGGCGGCTGATGTCCTGGGTGGCGTTCGACCGGGCGCTGCGCCTCTCGCACCGCCTCGGCCGGCCGGGCGGCACCACCCGGTGGACCAACGCGCGCAACGGCGCCTACGAGCAGGTCATGTCCCGCGGCTTCCACTCCGGGCGCGGCGCCTTCACGCGGCACTACGCCACCGAGGTCCTGGACGCGGCGCTGCTCGTCATGCCGTCCGTCGACTTCGTGGCGCCCACCGACCCGATGTGGCAGTCGACCCTGCGGGTGATGGACGCCGAACTCGTCTCCGACAGCCTCGTCTACCGGTACGACCCGGCCGCCTCACCCGACGGTCTCCCCGGCAATGAGGGCACCTTCAGCGTGTGCACCTTCTGGTACGTCGAGGCGCTCGCCCGGTCCGGGCGGCTCGACGACGCGCGGCTGACCTTCGAGAAGATGCTCACCTACAGCAGCCAGCTCGGGCTCTACTCCGAGGAGATCGCTCCCGACGGGGAGCAGATCGGCAACTTCCCGCAGGCGTTCAGCCACCTGTCCCTGATCAGCACGGCGGGGTACCTCGACCGGCTCCTCGCGGGGAGGGCCTGACCGGTCCATCCGGAGCCGCCGGTCGCGGACACCGGCGTGATCGCGCGTGAGCCGCCGGACCTACCGAGCACCGATGCGGGCCGCGACGCTCGCCCGGTAGTGCGGGCATTCGGTGAGGTCGTCGTGCTCGCACCGCAGCGCCACCTCGACGATCTCCAACGACGCCCGGGCCCGGGCGATCCGCTCGAGCAGGGCGGCGCGCTGCCGGGCCAGGATCCGGCGGCGCGCGGCGGGATCCTGCTCGTCGAGCACGGCGCGGACGTCGTCCAGGCTGAAGCCCGCCTCCTTGGCTCGCAGGATGGTCGCGATCCGGTACAGGTTGGCGGGGCCGTAACGCCGCCGGCCGGCCACGCCCCGGGCGGGGGAGAGCAGCCCGACGGAATCCCAGTGCCGCAGCACATGGGTGGGCAGGCCGAACCGGGCGGCGATCTCGCCGATGCTCAGCTCTTCTTGGCCGCTGCTTGACTTCATGTCGACATGAAGTCGCAGGATCGGCGGCATGTCAACGTACGCCGAGGTGGACCGGCTGATCCGGCTGCTCGACGCCGCCGACGCCCGCCTGGACGCGGTGGCGCTGCGCGCCCGCTCGTACGCCCTGCTGGGCCTGGCCGCAGGCGCGGCCGTGGTCGACGTCGGCTGCGGGACCGGCCGCGCGGTGGCGGAGTTGGCCGCGCGGGGGGTGCGCCCGGTCGGCGTCGACCTGGACCCCCGGATGATCGCGGTGGCCCGCGACCGGCTGCCGGGGGCGGACCTGCGGGTGGCGGACGCCTGCGCGCTGCCGCTGCCGGACGGCGCGGTCCGCGGCTACCGCGCCGACAAGGTCCTCCACGACCTCGCCGAGCCCGAGCGGGCGCTCGCCGAGGCGCGGCGGGTGCTCGCTCCGGGCGGCCGGATCGTGCTGGTCGGTCAGGACTGGGACACCGTCGTCGTCGACTCCGACCAGCCCGCGCTCACCCGCGCCGTCGTGCACGCCCGGGCCGATCGCGTCGCGAGCCCTCGGGCCGCCCGTGGCTACCGCGCCCTGCTGCTGGACGCCGGCTTCGTGGCGCCCGAGGTGGAGGTGCACACCTGGGTGCGCACGGGCGAGGACGTGCTGCCGGTGTTGGCCGGGTTCGCCGGCGCCGCGGTCGCGGCTGGCGCGATCGGTCCGGCCCAGGCGGAGCTCTGGCTCGCCGACCAGCGGCAGCGGGCCGCGGGACCGGGCCTTCCTCGCCCTCCCGCTCTTCGTGGCCGCCGCGCGCCGCGGATGACCGGGCGACGCCGGTGGCGTGGACCGGACCGGCGTCGTCAACCGATGGTTGACGACACGGCTGCGTCAACTTAGGGTTGACGCATGACCAATCCGATACCCATGAGCAACCCCGTCCGGCTCGACGACCTGATCGAGGCGATCAAGAAGGCGCACACTGACGCCCTCGACCAGCTCTCCGACGCGGTCATCGTCGCCGACCACCTGGGCGACGTGGCCGACCACCTGATCGGCCACTTCGTGGACCAGGCCCGCCGCTCCGGCGCCTCCTGGACGGAGATCGGCCGCAGCATGGGCGTGACCAAGCAGGCCGCGCAGAAGCGCTTCGTGCCCAAGGCCGCCGACACCCCGCTCGACCCGGAGCAGGGCTTCAGCCGGTTCACCCCGCGCGCCCGCAACGTGGTGATGGCGTCGCAGGAGGAGGCGCGGGCCACCGGGCACGCCGAGATCCGCCCCGAGCACCTGGTGCTGGGGCTGCTCAGCGAGCCGGAGGCGCTGGCCGCGAAGGCGATCGTCGCGCAGGGCGTAGCGCTGGAGCGGGTCCGCGAGGCCGCGACCGCCGCGCTGCCGCCGTCCTCGGCGCAGGTGCCCGACCTGATCCCGTACGACGCGCAGGGCAAGAAGGCGCTGGAGCTGACCTTCCGTGAGGCGCTCCGGCTGGGGCACAACTACATCGGCAACGAACACATCCTGCTCGCCCTGCTGGAGCTGGAGAACGGCAGCGGTGTGCTGGCCGGCCTCGGCGTCGACAAGGCCGCCGCCGAGGCCACGCTCGTCGCGGCGCTCGAAGCCGTGGCGAAGAAGGCCTCCTGACCGCTGCGGTCAGGATGCGGCGGGGAAGCCGTACCGGGCGGCGTGCTCCGGGTCGGCCGGATCGATCTGGCGGATCCCGGCGTCGGCGAGGCGCTTGTTGACCTCGTCGAGCCGCTCCCGCACGAGACGGGCCTCCTCCTCGGTCACCCGGCCCCGGTGCGGCTTGCCCGCGTGCTCGATCGTGCCGTAGTCGAGCCGCTCGGCGCCGCGGCGGGCCTTGGGCGGGCGGACCCGCTCGGCGGTCCGGAGCAGCTGCGCCATCGGCACGTCGGTCGCCATCGCGTCGAACTCGCTCGCGGTCAGCACCACCCGCCGCGGCTCGCCGCCGCCGTGCCGGTCGTGGATCTCGACCACCGCGACATCCAGCGCGGCGTCGTCGATGCTCTCCACCTCGACCGGCGTGGCGTCCAGTCGCACGGGCCCGGCCACCAGGTCAGGGTGCTCCAGCACGACGACGCGGACCACCTCGTCGTCGGGCTGCAGGACCGTGCCGCTGAAGTCGGAGACGTGGATCGTCTTCTTGCCCATGCGCGGAGCTTCTCCTGTCGTAGGCCGGGATTCCGGACCACAAGAAATTACCCGACAGGTGTGCGAAAGCCCCCGCTGGACCACCCGGGTGTGTCGCCGTACGGGTGTCAGCGGGTGTTGAGGCCAGGGCGGGTGGAGGCGCCGGCCGGCAGCTTGTTCAGCTCGCCCCAGGGCAGCGCGTCGGCGGCGGCCCGGTTGCCCCGGTACGGCGGCTGGCCCGGGAACCGTCCGGCGGCCTCGGGGGTCCGCCAGAGGCGCTGGGTGTCCTGCTGGTACCGGTCATTCGGCTGATTCGGCATGACCATTACCGTCCCAAAGAAAGGTGTACATGTATGGAAATGAATATGACGCGGGATCGATGGATCAGGTTCCCGCGACCGGCAGCCGGACCACGAACCGGCACCCGTCGGTGAGGTTCTGTACGTCTACCCGCCCGCCGTGCGCCTCAATCAGCCCGCGCACGATCGCCAGGCCCAGCCCGCCCGAACCGGCCGGATGCCCGTTGCCCGGCCGCGGCGTGCGCGCCGGCTCGCCCCGGAACGCCACGTCGAAGACCCGGGGCAGGTCCGCCTCCGGGATCCCGCCGCAGGTGTCCGCCACCGCCAGCCAGGCGGCGTCGGCGTCGCGTCCGGCGTCCACCCGGACAGTGCCGTCCTCGGGGGTGTAGCGGACCGCGTTGAGCAGCAGGTTGCCCACCACCCGGGCCAGCTCCGGCTCGCTGGCCAGCACGGTCGGCCAGCCCGTCTCCGGGGCGACCAGCCGGATCCGCCGGGCGGCGGCCAGTGGCGCCGTGCCGGCCAGCGCGTCGGAGACCACGTCACCGAGCGGCACCGCCGACAGCGACAGCCGCAGCGCGCCGGCGTTGATCCGGGACAGCTCGAACAGGTCGTCCACCAGCCGGGTCATCCGGTCGGTCTCCACCCGGATCCGGCGGTGGTACTCGGCGACCGTCTCCGGGCTGCGTACCACCCGGTCCTCCAGCGCCTCGGCCATCGCCCGCAGCCCGGCCAGCGGGGTGCGCAGGTCGTGCGACACCCAGGCGACCAGGTCGCGCCGCCCCTGCTCGATCCGCCGCTCCCGCTCCCGCGCCTGGTCGGCCCAGACCGCCGCGGCGGCGAGCCGGCGGGCGAAGAGCCAACCGACCGCGAGGCTGACCACCGCCGCCGCGGAGACGGTGATCAGCACCACCTCCAGGTCGTGCGCGGAGAGGAACATCGCCTCGGCGACCACGGCCACGCCGGCCACCACCGCGGTCACGGTCACCGCCAGCAGCACCACGATGTGGACGGTGATCGACCGGCCACGCAGCAGTCGCAGGGTGAGCGCGCCGGCGGCGCCGACGCAGAGCGCCGCGGCGAGCGCCGCCGCGAAGATCAGGGCCAGGTCACGCATCGGTCGGCTCGTACCGGTAGCCCACGCCCCAGACGGTCACGATCCGCCGGGGGTCGGCCGGGTCGGCCTCCACCTTCTCGCGCAGTCGCCGTACGTGCACGGTCACCGTCGACTGGTCGCCGAAGCTCCAGCCCCACACCCGCTCCAGCAGCTCTGCCCGGCGGAACGCCCGCGCCGGATGCCGCATCAGGTGCGCCAACAGGTCGAACTCGCGCAGGGTGAGCGCCAGCTCGCGGCCGTGCAACCGGGCGATCCGGGGGCCGGTGAGCACCTCCAGCCCGCCGTCGACGAGCACCTCGGGCACCGTCCCGGGTGGCTCGCCGCCCGCCCGGCGCAGCACCGAGCGCACGCGCAGCACCAGCTCGCGGGGGGAGAACGGCTTGCCCAGGTAGTCGTCCGCGCCCAGTTGCAGGCCGAGGATCCGGTCGGCCTCGTCGCCCCGGGCGGTGAGCATGACGATGGGTACGCCGTCCGGCCGCGCCCGCAGCCGCCGGCACACCTCCAGGCCGTCGAGCACCGGCAGCATCAGGTCGAGGACGACGAGGTCGGGCGGCTCCGCGGCGACCGCGGCCAGCGCGGCGGCCCCGTCGCCGACGTGGTCGACCCGGTAGCCGGCGTGCTCCAGGTAGCGGCAGACCACGTCGCTGACCGTCCGGTCGTCGTCGACGACCAGCACCCGCTGGGTCACCCGGCACCTCCCTCGCGCCGGGCCAGCGTAGCCAGGGGTGCGCCGCGGCAGGTGTTGCGATGTCCTTACGGTTCGGGGCAGGCAGTGGCGAGGGTCACTGTACGGATACCCCTAGGGGGTATATGGTCGGTGGCATGGACAACGCGAACCTGACCCGACTGGCGATCACCGCGACGTTGCACTGCCTCACCGGATGCGCCATCGGCGAGGTGCTCGGCATGGTCATCGGCACCGCGCTCGGCTGGTCCGATCTCGGCACCATCGCGCTGGCGGTCGGCCTGGCCTTCCTCTTCGGCTACTCGCTCACCATCCGGCCGGTGCTCCGCTCCGGCGTGCCGCTGCGGGCGGCGGTCAAGGTGGCGCTGGTCGCCGACACCGTCAGCATCGCCGTGATGGAGGTGGTCGACAACGGCGTCATGCTGGCCATTCCCGGGGCCATGGAGGCGGGCCTGAGCAGCTGGGTGTTCTGGGCCAGCCTGGCCGGCGCCCTCGCGGTGGCCTTCGTGGTCACCGTGCCGGTCAACCGCGCGCTGATCGCCCGCGGCCGTGGCCACGCGGTGACCCACCGGTACCACGCCGGGCACGACCACCCGACGTCCGCGGGCGGGCACCACGCCGGCCACTCCGCCGGTCACGCCGGTCACGAGGCCGACCACGCCGATCACCGAGCCGGTCACGCGGGCCACGACGCGGGTCACCTCGGGCACTGACCGGTTCGGTACGCCGGGCGAAGCCGCCCGGCGTACGGTGATCGGCGGGTTCCGGCCCCGCGACGGCCGGCGGTGCGGGGAGGTGAGCCGATGCTCGACCGGCGGCTGCACCTGCACCTGGCCACCTGGCTCGGGCAGTGGCCCGCCGGCCCGGGGCTGCACGTGGTCGGCTCGCACCGCCGGACCCGGCCGGCGTGGGACGGCCGACTCCGGCCGGCGATCGCGGTCCGGGCCGGCGTGGGCACCGTGCTGTCGGTGCCACCGGACCGCGTCCCGGCGGTCCGGGACCTGGCCCGGCGACCGGACCGGCTGCTGCCGGAGTTGCCGGCGGCGGTGGGCCACCGGGGCTGGGCGGTGCACGACGACGTCTTCCGGTGGAGCGTGGCACCGGCCCCGCTGCCCGACGTGGGGGAGTGGACCTCCCCCGGGGAGCCGGGGCTGCCTGCCTGGCTGCGGCTGTTCGACCGGGCGGTGCTGGTGGTCCGCGACGAACGGGGCCGCTACCTGGCCGGAGTCGGGATCAAGCGGCACGACGCGTACGGGCACGAGCTGGCGGTGGGAACCGTGCCCGCGGCCCGCAACCGGGGCCTGGCCCGCCGCCTCGTCGCCCAGGCGGCCCGCCGGGTGCTCGACGACGGGGCTGTCCCGACCTACCTGCACGATCGCGGCAACTCCGCCTCGGCCCGGGTGGCGGCCGCGGCCGGCTTCCCGGACCGGGGGTGGCGGTCGTTCGGGGTCTACCCGACCTGACCGGCGCGGCGGCACCGGGGACGGCAGGGCGCGGACCGTGGATCCCGGGCCGGATCCACGGTCCGCAGCCTCCCCCCAGGTTCCCGTGGGTACGCGACGCTGATTACGCTACGTATCGGCAGACTCGACGGCAAGATGCCAGCACTCGCTTCGGAGTGTCGAATAGCGGACTTGACCTGGAAGGGAGCCGGAGAGGTCGGCCGGGCGGGTCAGTGACGCAGCGTGCGAATGAGGTCGAGGACCTGCCGGGTGACCGGCCGGAGCACCCGCAACCGGGACAGCGCCACCAGCCGGTCGACGAGCGGCACCGCCCCGTCGATCAGCTGCCGGGTCCTGACCTGCTCCGGTGACCGGTCGTAGACCCAGTAGAGGATCACCCCCATGTACGCCAGCCAGAGCAGCTCCGGCAGCTCGGGGCGGAGTTCGGCGTCCACCTTGGCGGTGGAGCCGTCCAGCACCTCGGCGAAGAGCCCGATCGCCGCCTGGCGCGGCGCCGAGGACTCCGCGGAGAACGGGCTCAGCGGGGAGGTCGGCTCGGCCGCCGTCTTGAAGAAGCTGGCGGCGAAGCCGTGCGAGGGGGTGAGCACGTCTATGCCGGCGTGCAGCGCCCCGGCGAGCCGGGCGGCGAAGTCCGACTCGCGGTCGAGCACCGGCCGCGCCGCCGCCCGGTGCTCCTCCTGCGAGCGGGTGTAGAACTCCTGGATCAGGTGGTCTTTGGAACCGAAGTAGTAGTAGGCGTTGCCCACCGCCACCCCGGCCTCCTGCGCGATGGCCCGCATGGTGGTCCGGGCGTACCCGCGCTCGCGGAACAGCCGCATCGCGGTGTCCAGGATGAGCTGCCGGGTCTGCTCGCCCCGGGCGGTCGCCGGCTCACCCGCAGCGGTCGTCGGCGCAGTCTGCTCGGTCATCGGGGCCACCGTAACCCGCCGGTTCGCCCACCGGCTCCGACCACGGCTCGCGGACCCGTTCACGGACCGCGGAGGCGGTGGCCACCAGGCGCCGGGCCAGCGGCAGCAGATGCGGGCGGGCCAGCCGTTCCGCCGTCGCCCGGTGGTCGGCGAGCGCCCACAGGCAGGCGAACCAGGCGCCGTCGCCGGCGTACACCTCGCCGGTGTCCGCGACCACGGTCAGGTCGCGCAGGGTCGCGTCGTGGTCCAGGCCGGGGAATCGCCGCCGGGCCTCCGCCGAGCCGGCCGGCACGAACTCCAGGGGTACGAGCTGGGGGCGGGACGCCAGCCAGGTGCGGGCGGCCCGGCACAGCGGGCAGTGCGCGTCGAACAGGACGGTGAACCCCCGGATGCCACCGCCGGAGTGCGCGGTGGCATCCGGAAGCCCGCCCGGCCCGTCGGCCGGGAGGCTCATCGGCCCGACGCGGGCGGGGTCGGCCCGGCGTCCGGCTGGCCGCCGCTCACCGGGCCGGGCTGCGGCCGGGGGCCGGGGGCGTACGGGCCGGCCTGCGGGTGCGGGCCGGCCGGGTAGCCGGTGCGCGGGACGGGCGGCACGGCCAGCTGGCCGACCGGGGCGAGCGGTGGGTGGGTGGCGAGCTGGCGGAGCCGGCCCCGGCGGTACCGGTTGAGCGCGAAGACGTTGAAGAAGTGCAGCGCGCCGAGCACCAGCAGCACCAGGCCGACCTTGAGCGACAGCTCCTCCATCGCCTCGCTGGTGGAGCGCACCGGGTCGGGGTGCTTCATCGCCACCGTGACGTAGCCGAGGTTGAGCAGGTAGAAGCCGACCACCAGCAGGCTGTTCACCGCCTTGGCGAGGCGTTCGTCGGCGAACACCTCCTCGAGGAAGACCAGTCCGTTGCGGGACAGCGCCCGGGCCACCCAGACGGTCAGCCCGATGCTGACCGCCAGATAGACCAGATACATCCAGACCTTGGTGTCCATCCCGACTCCTTCTTGAACGCGTTCAAATCCGCTTGGGGTCAGCGTAGGGGAAGAGTTGAACGTGTTCAAGAAGGTTGCCGTGGATGGCCGTTGGTCGGGCGGGTGGGTATGGTCGGCTGGCACCGGCGCGGACGCCGGCGGCGAGGCTCTCCCCGTGAGGCGGTGGACGCACGTGCAGGCGCGGGACGCGGAGCGGCGGCAGGTGGTCCTGCGACCGACCGGTGAAGTCGACATGTCCACCGCCGACGCCTTGGAGGCGGCGCTGCTTGACGCGGTGCGGCAGGCCGGGGTCGGTGAGGTCGTCGTCGACCTCGGTGACGTCGGCTTTCTCGACTCCAGCGGGGTCCGGGTGCTGGTCCACGGCGTGGCCGTGGCCCGGGAGCACGACGTGACGCTCCGGGTGACCCGGCCGCAGCCGGTGGTGGCCCGGGTGCTGCGAATCACCTCGGTCGACACCCTGCTCGGGCTCGCCGACGGCGACAGTGGACGGTCCGCCGACGGCGACAGCGGACGGCCCGCCGGCGGTGGCTGGCGCGGGTTGCACTGACCGGCCGTAGCGGGTCGGCGGTGTCAGGCCGGGCCGGTCGGCCCGCCGCTCGGCGATCAGGGTTCGGCGTTCGCGGCCGCCTCGGCCGACCACTCCACCAGCAGCAGCGTGGCGTCGTCCCGGCCCGGCCCGACCTGGTGCTCGGCGACCGCGTGGGCCAGCCGGCGCAGGACCTCGGGTGCCGGCAGACCGGAGCTGATGTGCCGCTCGGCGAGATCGGCCAGCCGGGGCAGGCCGAACAGTTCCCCGGTGGCGCTGCGCGCCTCGGTCACCCCGTCGGTGTGCAGCAGCAGCCGGTCCCCCCGCTCCAGCCGGATCTGCGCCGTGTCGACCCGGTCGGCCAGGCCGAGCGGGAGGCGCCGGCCCTCGGTCAGCTCCTGCACGACCCGTCCCCCGCGCAGCAGCACCGGCGCCGGGTGCCCGGCGACGACGTACCGGAGCAGACCGGTGGCGGTGTCGAACTCGGCCAGCACCCCGGTGACGAAGCGGGCGTCCCGCCACTGGCCGGCGATCGCGGCGTCCACCGCCCGGGCCAGCCCGGAAAGATCGGTGCCGGCCCGCCGGGCCGCCCGTAGGGCGGAGAGCGCGACCGAGGTGGTGAGCACGGCCGGCAGGCCGCGGCCCACCCCGTCCAGGATCGCCAGCGACACGATCCCGTCGTTCAGCGCGTAGTCGAACGCGTCCCCGCCGACCTCGTAGCACGGTTCCAGCAGGGCGCTGATCGCCGCCTCCGGGCTGGCGAAGGTCAGCGGCGGCAGCAGGTGCCAGAGCAACTCGGCGGAGACCGCCATCGGGCGGCTGCGCCGGGCCCGGTGCAGGGTGTCACCGTACGCGATCTTGCTGGTCACCAGGTGCCCGACGAGTCCGGCGATCAGCCGGCACCCGTCCTGCAGCGACCGGTCGGCCGGATCCACCCCGGCCGGCGGGACGAACTCCAGCAGCCCCAGCCGGTCGGTGCCGTTCACGATCGGCACCCAGAGCCGGGGCGGCGGCCCCTGCCCGATGTGCACCTCGACGTGGGTGAAGGCACGGCCGGCCAGGCTGCTGTCGATCGGCAGCGGCTCCGGCACCGGCCGGCCGGGCTCGGGCAGCGGACGCAGGTCGCACTGCTCGACGTCGACCAGGTAGACGGTCGCCGCGACGCCCAGTGGCCGCAGCACGGCACCGACCGCCACCGGCAGCTCGTCCGGCGGCAACCGATGCGACCGGGAGACGAGGTCGGCCAGCGCCCGGTGCCAGGGGTCGGTGGCGGTCATTCGACCCGGATACCCCGGTCCGACCCGATCAATGCCGCCCGGCCGGGCCGGGCCGGCTTCCGGCTGGCGGCGGTGCCCGGCGGGCGGCCGGGAAACACCGGCCCGCCCGGCCGGGGCTCAGCCGGCCAGCCCGAGCGCCTCGGCGGCGGCCCGGCCGTTGGCGTGGCTCGCGCCGTAGGTGGTGACGAAGGCCCGGACGCCGGCCGGCCGCCAGCTCGCCGGCCAGCCCATCTCGACCACGGTCACCGGGTGCTCGGCGGCCAACGCGGACACCAGCTCGGGACCGCCGGGCAGCCGGTGCAGGTGCCGGCCGACCAGCACGATCGGCCGGGACCCGGCCAGCCCGCGCAGGGTGGCCGGGTCGGTCTCGGCGGCGACCACCCGGATCTCCTCCGCGTCGGCCAGGTGCGGCCCGAGGCCCCAGGGCACCCGGCCCTCGGCGATGGTGGAGGCGGCATGCACCTGGACCACCAGCGGCCGGTCCAGCCCGGTCAGCGTGCCCTCGACCCGGACGGCGCGGCGGGCCGCCGCGTACCCCAGGTCGATGGCGGCAGCGGAGACGCCGCCGGCGGCGCCGGTCCAGGCGGCCAGCGCCGCGGCCCGGCCGGCGGCCTCCTCCACCCGGGACCGGTCCAGCCGGCCGTCGGCGAGCGCCGCGACGATCTCGGCGACGACCCGTTCGACCAGCTCTGCGTCCACCTGGGCGCCGATGCAGAGCAGGTCGGCGCCGGCGGCCAGGGCCCGGACGGCGGCCGGACCCACCCCGCCCGCGGCGACCGCGGCGCCCTTCATCTCCAGCGCGTCGGTGATCACGGTGCCGGTGAAGCCGTACTCGCCGCGGAGCAGGTCGACCAGGACGGCCCGGCTGAAGGTGGCGGGGCCGTCGCCGGTCAGCGCCGGCACCCGGATGTGCGCGGTCATCACCGCCCGCGCGCCGGCGGCCACCACCGCGGCGAACGGCGGCAGGTCGCGCTGGCGCAGCACGTCGACCGGCACGTCCACGGTGGGCAGTTCGTGGTGCGAGTCGGCGACCGTGGCGCCGTGCCCGGGGAAGTGCTTGGCGCAGGCGGCGACGCCGGCGGCCTGGAGCCCGGCCACCGCCGCGGCGGAGTGGGCGGCGACCCGGACCGGGTCGGCCCCGAAGGAGCGGGTGCCGATCACCGGGTTCTCGTCGGCGGTGTTGACGTCGACCGTCGGGGCGAGGTTGACGGTGATGCCGAGCGCGGCCAGTTCGGCCCCGATCGCCTCGTAGACGCGCCGGGTGAGGGCCACGTCGCCGATCGCCCCGAGCGCGGCGTTGCCGGGATAGGGGCTGCCGGTGGCATGGGCGAGCCGGGTGACGTCGCCCCCCTCCTCGTCGATGGCGATCAGTACGTCGGCGCGACCGGCCCGCAGCGCGGCGGTGCTGGCCGCCACCTGGGCCGGGTTGTGCACGTTGGTGCCGAACAGGGTGTGCCCGGCGAGCCCCTCGGCGACCAGGTCGACCGCCCAGTCCGGCGGCACCGGGCCCGGGTACGCGGCGAGCAGCGTGCCGAGCGCGAGCCGGCGCAGTCCTGGATCGAGCCCCACGTGATCTCCCCTTTCGGTGCCCGGCGGCACGGACGTGGCGACGGAGGCGGCCGTCCCGGCGGTGCGGTGGTGCCGGGTCGTCCGAGTTCTCCGGTCCCGGGTGGCCGATACGCTACGGCTACCCGCTCACCGGTCGGTTTACAGTTAGCAAAGTTTATAGAAGCTGAAGGACGTGGCATGAGTGCGACCCGGTTGCCCGGTACCCCCCGCCTCCTGCGGGCGCTCAACGACCGCGCCGCGCTGGAGCTGCTGCTGGAGCAGGGGCCGCTGACCCGGGCCCGGCTCGGCGAGCTGACCGGGCTGTCCAAGGTCACCGCCTCCCAGCTGGTCGAACGGCTGGAGGAGCGGGGGCTGGTCACCCGGGTCGGCGAGCAGGCCGGCGGGCGGGGACCGAACGCCCAGCTCTACGCGGTGCGGCCGGGCAGCGCGCACGTGGTCGGGGTGGACGTCGGCCCGGACCGGGTGGTCGCCGCCTGCGCGGACATCACCGGGGCGGTGATCGGCCGGGTCGAGCAGTCCACCCGGGACACCGACGACCCGGTCGGCGTGGTGCACAACGCGGTCGTCCAGGCGGCCAGCAGCGCCCAGGCGCAGCTGTCGAGCGTGCGGCGGATCGTGCTCGGCACCCCCGGCCTGGTGGACCCGGCCACCGGCGACATCACCTTCGCCTTCAACCTGCCACGCTGGCACAGCGGACTGCTCGCCGCGCTCCGCGACGACCTGCACACCCCGGTGGTCTTCGAGAACGACGTCAACCTGGCCGCGGTCGCCGAGGCGCAGTCCGGCGCGGCCCGCGGGGTGTCGGACTTCGTGCTGGTCTGGGTGGGCGCCGGCGTCGGTCTGGCGATCATGCTCGGGGGACGGCTGCACCACGGCAGCAGCGGCGCCGCGGGCGAGATCGGCTACCTGCCGGTTCCCGGCGCGCCCATCCCGCGCGACGTGTCCAGCCGGGCCAAGCCCGCGTTCCAGCAGCTGGTCGGCGGGGACGCGGTGCGCGCGCTGGCGCGCGAGCACGGCTACCCGGACGACAGCTCGGCCGGCGCAGTGCGCGCGGCGATCGCGGACGGCACGGCGGGCGGCCCGCTGCTCGACGAGCTGGCCCGGCGGCTGGCGCTCGGCGTGGCCAGCACCTGCGTGGTGCTGGACCCGCCGCTGGTGGTGCTCGCCGGCGAGGTCGGCCAGGCGGGCGGGGTGGCGCTGGCCGAGCGGGTGCAGCACGAGGTGGCGGCGATCACGCTGGTGCGGCCCCGGGTGGTGCCGACCGGGCTGACCGAGGAGCCGATCCTCAACGGCGCGCTGCGGACCGCGCTGGACGCCGTCCGCGACGAGGTCTTCGGCTCCACCGTCGGTTGACCCGGCCGCCGGGCGGCCGCCCGCCGTCGCCGAACCGGCGGGGCGAGCGTCGTCGCCCGCGCCGCCGTCCGTCATGTGAAGGAATTCTTCACCATCGGTCGGGGTGCTGCAAGGTCTTGCCGCACCCCGACCGGGTGTCCACGCAGCTCAGATCAGGTCGCGCCGGCGGAACACGGCGAAGGCCGCCGCGGTGAGCGCGGCGGTCAGCGTGAGCAGCACGACCAGTGCCGGCGCCCAGGTCAGCGCGTAGAAGCCGTCGCAGTTGCCGTCGAAGACGCGCACGCAGGCCTGGTTGTCCCAGAACTCGGCCCGCCCGGTCAGCCAGGCGGCCAGGTGGCTGGAGAGCATCAGCTGGTCGGGCCGGGCCACCTCCAGGATCTCGAATACCAGCCGGGCGCCGAGCTCCCACACCACCAGGTAGGCGGCGACCGCGCCGAGCGCCGCCGAGGTGTGCCGGCCCAGCGTGGCGATGGCGAAGCCGAGCACGGTGGCCAGCAGCACCAGCACCAGGCCCCGACCCCAGATGACTCCCAGCGACCGCCAGAACTCGTCGTCGAGCCGGCCCGGTTGCCCGGCGGTCTGCCCGATGAACCAGAAGGCGGCCAGGTAGACCGCCGAGGCGAGCAGCGACAGCGCCAGCACCCCGCCGAGCAGCGTGCCCAGCTTGGCCCCGAGCACGGTCATCCGGCGCGGACGCCAGAGCAGCAGGTTGACCACGCCGCCGGAGTTCAGGTCGGCGCCGATGTAGGAGGCGCCCACCAGGAAGCCGAAGAGGACCAGGAAGGCGATCAGGAAGTAGAGCAGCGGCCGGGCCTCCTCGGCGAAGGTGAACACCCCGACCAGGTAGTCGGCGGCCACCGGCAGCCGCTCCCGCAGCGCCGGGTCCACCTCGCTGCAGTTGGGCGGGTAGTACTGGTCGGCCTGCTCCGGCGGCAGCACGCCGCGTTCGCGGGCGAGGCACTGCTCGTGGACGACCTCCAGGTTGCGCCGCTCCTCGGCCGCCTGCTGCTGGGCCTGCGCCAGCTCGGCGGCGGTGGGCCGGTGGGAGCCGGCCAGGGTGGTCGCCGCGGTGATGCCGAAGGCCAGCACCAGCAGGACGACCATGAGTTGCACGAAGCGCCGGGCGCCCAGCCGCTCCAGCTCGGCACGGACCAGGTTCACGCGTCCACCTCTCTGGCCTCGCCGACCCCCGCGTCGACGTCGATCATCGCGTTCCGTGCCGGGTCGTCGGGCAGCACCGAGTCGTCCACCTGCCGGGGCACCCCCGGATGGCCGGCCGTGCCGGTCAGCTCCAGGAAGACGCTCTCCAGGTCCGGCCGCAGCGGGGTCAGCTCGCGTACCCAGATGCCCTGCTCGCCGAGGGTGCGGCTGACCACCGTCGGGTCGGCGACGTCGGCCACCGTGAGGTGGTCGTCGTCGTGCCCGGTGACGGTCAGCCCGGCGGCGCCCAGCAGCTCGACCGCCCGCGCCGCCTCGGCCACCCGGACCAGGAACTCGTGCCGGTCGAAGCCGGCCAGCACCTCGTCCACCCGGCCGGCCGCCACCCGCCGGCCCCGAGAGATGATCGTGACGTGGTCACAGATCAGCTGGATCTCGGCCAGGATGTGGCTGGACACCAGCACGGTCACCCCGGCCGCGGCCAGCGACCGCATCAGGTCCCGCATCTCCCGGATGCCGGCCGGGTCCAGCCCGTTCGCCGGCTCGTCGAGGATCAGCAGCTCCGGGTTCTTGAGCAGGGCGGACGCCACTGCCAGGCGCTGCTTCATGCCGAGCGAGTAGCCCTTGACCCGCTCGTGGCCGCGGTCGTACAGCCCGACCTGCGCCAGCACCTCGTCGACCCGGGAGACGGGAACGCCGCCGGCGCGGGCCAGCAGCCGCAGCGTGCGGTGGGCGGTGAAGTTGCCGAAGAACTGGGGGCTCTCCACGATCGCCCCGACCCGGCCGGAGACCCGGGACAGCCGCTCCGGCGACCGCTCGCCGAGCACCGTCATCCGCCCCGCGTCGGCGCGGACCAGCCCGAGCAGGGCGCGCAGCGTGGTGGTCTTGCCCGAGCCGTTCGGGCCGAGGAAGCCGTGGATCTGGCCGGTCTCCACGAGCAGGTCGAAGCCGTCGACCGCCACCCGGCGACCGTGTCGCAGGCTGTGGAAGGTCTTGCGCAGACCCTCGATCTCGATGACCGCGCTCATCCGCGCGGCTCCGTGCTCCGACCGGGCATGGACCGTCCTTCACATAGGGTGACCAACGACACGGCGCCTCACCCTAAGGCCGGCACGCCGCCCGTGGGGGGCACCGCGGGCCTGCGTGGTTGGATGGTCGGGTGACTGGTGACCTGATCCCCGGCGCCCGCGGCGCCGCACCCGCACCCTCGCCCGTGGACGCGGATCTGGTGGTCAGCCTCGACGGCGTCGGCGTACGCCGGTCCGGCACCGCCCTGCTGCACGACGTGACCTGGCGGGTCGAGCTGGACGAGCGCTGGGTCGTGCTCGGCCCGAACGGCGCCGGCAAGACCACCCTGCTCAACCTCGCGGCCGGCCGGCTGCACCCGACCACCGGCACCGCGTACGTGCTCGGCGAACGGATCGGCCGGACCGACGTCACCGAGCTGCGCACCCGCATCGGGCTCTCCACCGCCGCGCTCGCCGAGCGGGTGCCCGCCGACGAGCGGGTCAGCGACGTGGTGCTCACCGCCGCCTGGTCGGTGGTCGGCCGGTGGCGGGAGAACTACGACCCGACCGACGAGGCGCGGGCCCGCGCGCTGCTCGGCCAGCTCGGCGTCGGCGGCCTCGCCGACCGCAGCTACGGCACCCTGTCCGAGGGGGAGCGCAAGCGGGTGCAGATCGCCCGGGCCCTGATGACCGACCCGGAGCTGCTGCTGCTGGACGAGCCCGCGGCCGGGCTCGATCTGGGCGGCCGGGAGGACCTGGTGGGCCGGCTGGCCGAGCTGGCCCAGGACCCGGACGCCCCGGCGCTGGTGCTGGTCACCCACCACGTGGAGGAGATCCCGCCCGGCTTCACCCACGCGCTGCTGCTGCGCGAGGGAGCCGTGGCGGCCCAGGGCCTGCTCGGCGAGACGCTCACCGGCGACAACCTCACCAAGACCTTCGGCCTGCCGCTGGTGGTCCAGCGCTCCGGCGACCGGTACACCGCCCGCGCGGCCTGAGGCCGCGGGAAGGAGCCCAGCGTGCGGCAGACCCGGGTGGCCGTGGTCGGCAGCGCCAACATGGACCTGGTGGCCACCGCCCCGGCCCTGCCCCGGCCGGGGGAGACGCTGCTCGGCACCGACTTCGTGACCGTCCCCGGCGGCAAGGGCGCCAACCAGGCCGTGGCCGCCGCCCGGGCCGGCGCCGCATGCGCCTTCCTCGGCGCGATCGGCTCCGACTCGTTCGGGGTCACCCTGCGGGCCCGGATCACCGCGGCCGGCGTGGACACCAGCCAGCTGCGGGTGGTCTACGGTGCCTCCGGGGTCGCCCTGGTGATGGTCAACGCCGACGGGGAGAACGCCATCCTGGTCACGCCCGGCGCGAACGGCGCGCTGACCGACCTCACCGAGCCCGAGCTGGCCGCCGTACGCGCGCCGGACGTCCTGGTCGCCCAGCTGGAGGTCCCGGTGGAGACGGTGACCGCCGCGGCGGTGGCCGCCCGGGCGGCCGGCACCCGGGTGGTGCTCAACGCCGCGCCGGCCCGGCCGGTGCCCGCCGAGCTGCTGGGCGCGGTGGACCTGCTGGTGGTCAACGAGAACGAGGCGCGGGCGCTCACCGGCCGCGGGCGGGACGAGCCGCGGGCCCTGCTCGACCTCGTGCCCCGGGCGGTGCTCACCCTCGGCGCCGAGGGCGCCTGGTACGGCGACCGGGACGGCACCGACGTGCACGTCCCGGCGGTCAAGGTGGACGTGGTGGACTCCACCGGTGCCGGTGACGCGTTCACCGGCGCCCTGGCGGTCGCCTGGGGCGAGGGCCGGGACCTGGTCGACGCGGTGCGCTGGGCGGCGGCGGCCGGCGCGGCCTGCGCGCGGCGGCTCGGCGCCTCGGTGGCGCTGCCCCGCCGGGTCGAGATCGACGAGCTGTACGTCCCCGGCTGATCTGGCAGGCGCCGGTCGCGCGGGTGCGGTCCGGACCACCCGATTCGGTCGACCGGCGCCGTTCTCGCCACCTGCCGGCCGGTCGGCCGCGTCCGCACGGCGCCGCCGGCGCTCAGGCGCTGCGGCACGGCGCCTGCGCGGCCGAGCGGCCACAGGTCGCCAGGCTGCACCAGCGGCGTAGGCCGCTCTCGTCGAGGAAGAGCCAACCGCACCGCGCGTCCGGGCACGCCCGGACGGTGAGCCGACGTGGATCGGCCAGCAGCGCGGCGGCGCTCCACGCAGCGGCGTGCACGGGCAGGCGCAGCCCGGCCGAGAGATCGGGCCACCACCGTCCCCGGCCGTCGGGGTCGCGCCGGAGCACCATCGTCTTCGCGGCGGCCTCCGCGGACCGCGCGACGGCGTCGAACGCACCCCGGTCCGCCGGATCGGTCAGGCAGGCGTACAACCGGGTGCGCAGCGCGCGGGCCTCGTCGAGCGTGGCGGCGGCCTCGTCCGGGCTCCGTCCGGCGAGATCGAGCAGCCGTCCCACCGCCACGTCGTCGACCAGCCCGACGTGGCCGGCCCAGACCGCCAGCGTCCGGTAGCCGCGGAGCCACTCCGATCCGGGCAGCGGTGGCTCGTGGCCCCAGCCGGCGAAGGTGTTGCAGAACTCCAACGCCGGATGCCCGCCGACGCTCCACGGCAGGCTCTCGCCACGCACTCGTACCTCGTAGACGGGCAGATCGGGCCGGTCGAGCCGGTGATCGGCGCGGAGTATCCGCCGGTGCACCTCCCGCAGCCGCATCCCCGGCTCGACGCCGAGCTCGGCCACGAGCGTGCGTCGGGTCGTCCGGTACAGCAGCAGTGCCTCGGCCTGCCGGCCGGCCCGGTACAGCGCGGTCATCAGCGAGGCCACCAGGCGTTCCCGGGTCGGGTACCGGGTGACCAGCGGGGTCAGCTCACTGATCACACGGGCCTGGTGGCCCAGCGCGAGCCGCGCCTCGGCCCGCAGTTCGACCCCGGTGAGTCGGAGCTCCTCGATCGGGCCGCCCAGCCGGCCGCGCAGCTCGTCGTCGGCCGTGTCGGCGAGCAGCGGCCCCCGCCAGAGCTCCAGTGCCCGGTCGAGCAGTCGCACCCGCTCGGCCGGATCAGCGGTGCCGCTCGCCTGGTGGACGAGACGGCTGAACTCCTCGACGTCGACCCGGTGCCCGTCGGGTTCCACGAGATAGCCCTCGCCCCGCGTGGTGATCCGGACCCGGTGGGGCGCCAGCGACGCCCGCAGCCGGCCGATGTAGGTGTGCACGGCGCTGCGGGCCGAAGCGGGTGGCTGGCCGTGCCAGAGCAGGTCGATGAGCCGGTCCGTGCTGACCAGATGGCCCGGGTCGAGCAGGAGGACGCCGAGGACGCACCGTTCCTGCCGGCGGCTGCCGAGTTCGACGGGCTGACCGTCCTGGCGCGCTTCGAAGGGTCCGAGCAGTCGGAAATCCATACCGATCAGACCGGCTGGCCTCCGTCGAGGGTTGCCGGGCGCGGTGAGCCGCCGGTGATTTCCCGGGTCACCGGACGTGGCAGGGCGGCGGCGGTCGGGTGTGACCCGCCCGTGGTGGTCAGAACGTGGTCAGTCGCGTCGCTGATCCTTGGCCGACCCGACCGTCGGAAGCAGGTGGAGTGATCATGCGTTGGAGAACGAGCGTCGGAACCTACCTGGCCGCGGCCGCTCTCGTGGCGAGCGTGCCGTCCGCCGCGTCGGCCGCGCCCGCGGCGTCCGCGGTCCCGGCCGAGCTGGCCGCCGCGCTGGCCGAGGCGAGCCGGTACGGCGGCTGGGTGCCGGCGCCGCAGGAGGCGTTCGAACTGCCCGCCGGGGCGCGGTGCGACTTCGCCGTCCGCGTCCAGCCCGTGGTGGACGAGGTCCGCAAGCTGGTGCTGGAGACCTACCCGGACGGCTCGCCGAAGCGGGAGGTCTACACCGGAGCCCTGATCAACGAGGTGACGAACCTGGAGACGGGGGCCACCAGCACGGCGGACGCCAGCGGCAGCTCGCTGGTCGTCCACGGCACGGACGGCTCGATGACCTGGTACGTGGTGGGGCCGGTGCTGCTCGGCTTCCGGGAGAACGCCGGCTCGCTGCCGCGCGGTCTGTGGATCGTCGACGGGGTGTTCACCGTCGAGTTCACCCCGACGTTCGAGAAGACCATCACGATGGTGCGCGGCACCACGCACGACGTCTGCACCGACGTGGACTGAGCCGGGTGGCGGCGCCCGGCCGGGTTCGCCCGGCCGGGCGGCCCGCACCGGTCAGCCGATTCCGGGCCGCGCCCCCGCCGTACCGGTGCGGAAGGCCCGGCGGTACGCCGACGGTGACGTCCGCATGGCCCGGCCGAAGTGGTGGCGGTAGGTGACCGGGCTGTCGAATCCGACCGCGGTGGCGACCTCCTCGACCGGCGCGTCGGTCTCCTCCAGCAGCGCCAGGCTGGCCCGGACCCGCTGGTCGACCAGCCACCGGATCGGGCTGGTGCCGGTGGCCCGGGCGAAGTGCCGCAGGTAGGTGCGGGGCGACATGTGCGCCTGCCGGGCCAGCCGGGCGACGGTGACCGGCTCCGCCAGGTGCGCCAGCACCCAGGTGATGCTGGCGGCTATCCGGTCGTCGTCCGGGTCGACGGTCACCGGCGCCTCGATGAACTGCGCCTGCCCGCCGTCGCGGTGCGGCGGGATCACCAGCCGGCGGGCGACAGCGTTGGCGATCGCCGCGCCGTGGTCCCGGCGCACCAGGTGCACGCAGAGGTCCAGACCGGCCGCGCTGCCGGCGCTGGTCAGCAGGTCACCGTCGTCGAGGTAGAGCACGTCCGGGTCCACCTCGACCCGCGGGTGCCGGCGGGCCAGCAGGTCCGCGTACCGCCAGTGGGTGGTGGCCCGCCGGCCGTCCAGCAGCCCGGCGCCGGCGAGGGCGAACGCGCCGGAGCAGATGGACATGATCCGGGCGCCGGCCCGGTGCGCCCGGCGCAGCGCGGCGACCAGTTCCGGTGACGGGTCGGCGGTGACGTCCGGGACCCCGGGCACGATCACGGTGGCCGCGCCGGCCAGCACGTCCAGCCCGTACGGGGTGTGCAGGCTGGCCCCGCCGACGACCGGCACCGGGCCGGGCCGCTCCGCACAGACGGTCAGCTCGTACCAGTCGACGTCGAACTCGGGCCTGGGCAGCCCGAACACCTCGGTGACGATGCCGGTCTCGAAGACCGACATGCCCGGGTACGCCAGCACCGCGACGCTACGGTCGGCCGGGGCGCGCAGGGGCAAGGCCGGATGTTAGCGCTCGACGTCGTTCCCGCCACTCGTCCGGCCGGGCCACTCCCCCGGAGGATCATGGTCATGACGCAGACCTTCGCCGTACCGGCCGCCGCACCGGCGGCCGCCGCCGCCCACTTCCTCGCCCGGCTGAGCTTCGAGACCGACGTCAGTGACGTGCACGCCGACCTGACCGCCGGCGTGCCCGGCCTGGTGGTGGTCGACTCCCGGGGCGCCGCCGCCTGGGCCCAGGGGCACCTGCCCGGCGCGGTGCACCTGCCGACGGCCGAGATCGCCGGGCGTGCCGCCGACCTGGTGCCGGCCGGGTCCCGGGTGGTCACCTACTGCTGGGGCCCGGGCTGCAACGGCGCCACCCGGGCGGCGCTGGAGTTCGCCCGGCTCGGCTTCGGCGTCAAGGAGATGCTCGGCGGGTACGAGTACTGGGTACGCGAGGGGTTGCCGGTGGTCACCGGGACGGGGCTGACCCGCCGCCCGGTCGACGACCTGACCGCACCCCGGACCACCGTCAGCTGCGACTGCTGACCGTCGCCGCCGGCGGGCCGGTCACGCCTCGGCGTCGTCGGTAAGCTTCTCGCCCCGCCGGCGGAGCATGTTCAGCCCGGGGATGCCCGCCACGGCGAGCTTCAGGTCACGGGTCACGTCGAGCAGGTCGTGCAGGTCCGGGCCGACCCGGTCGAGGGTGGCCAGGATCGGCAGGATGTCCGCGGTCAGGTGCTGCCTGAGCTTCGGCAGCTCGTCGACGAGCCGGATCGCGGCGGTCACCTCCTCGTGGCTGAGCTGCTCGACGAAGCGGTTCGCCATCGGCGCGGCCCGGCGCAGCGCCGGCTCGTACGCGGTCAGCAGCTCGGCCGCGGTGGCCGCCGCCTCCGCCGCGGCGCCCACCGTGCCCGCCGCCCGGCCGGCCACCGAGTCGGCCTCGGCGACCACCGTGGCGGCCGTCCGGGCCACCTTGTCGGCCTCGTTGACCACCACCGCGGCCGCGGCGGCCACCTCGGTGGCGGTGTCGATCGCGGCGGTCGCGGCGGCGCTGATCAACGCCACCTCGCGCACCGCGGCCTCGGCGTCGGTGAGCACCCGGTCGGTGCGGTCCAGCGTCTGCTCGATCCGGTCGACCACGCCGTTGATCCGGGTCAGCAGGGCCTCCACCCCGTCGAGCACCGCGAACGCGCGGACGGGAACGGCGGCGAACGACACGGCCGAACCGAGCGCCTGGTCGAGAGCGGAGCGGGTGAGACCGACGACCGCGGCGGGCCGGGGGAGGGGAATCGCCATGGCACCAAGTGTGCGTCCCGGCCGCCAGAACTGCCCGACGGCCGTCAGCGGGGCCACCCGTGCTGCTCGACGGCCCGTTGCACGGCGCGGTAGATCTGGCCGAACCGGAGTGCGTCCGGCGTCCGCAGCAGCAGCACCTCGCGCCCGTGGTGCTGCACCCAGAGCTCGTGCACCCGGTTGCCGCGATCGTAGGAGCGGTCCAGCCAGCTCAACGGGATCTCCAGGAACGGGGCCAGGGCCAGCGCGCCGACCCCGCAGGCGGCCAGGATGACCAGCGCCAGTTGCCATTCGCCGCGGTCCTGCGCGGACCAGGCCAGCGAGAGTACGCAGACCACCGCGAGCAGCGGCGGGAGCGACAGCAGCAGGACCAGCACGCCCCGCCCCAGCACCCGCCCCCGGACCGCCGGCGTCGTCCGCCCCCGCTCGTGCCAGACGTACGTCACGTCGGCGATCGGCACCGCATGACCACCCGCCCGGATCGACTCCGAGGTCACCTGCACCGCGTCGTCCCGGTAATAGAGGGCCATCACTAAGCCTAAGCACCCCCGGGCAACCCTCCGGTCCGCCCCGGGGCGGTGCCGGGCACGCGGATTCAGTAGCGTGGCGCGTCATGACCGAGCAGGAGCGCAACGTCGAGGTGGTCCGCCGCTACCTGCGCACGTTCGTCACCAAGGACCTGACCGAGCTGCGCGCGGTGGTCGCCGAGGACGTGGCGATCTACGGCTCGGGCACGGCGGTGCGGGGTCGTCACTTCGTCGAGCAGGCGGTCGCCTCGCCCGGACTGACCGTGCTCGACCAGGAGATCGTCGAGATCTTCGCGGCCGGGGACCGGGTCGTGGTCTCGCTGGCGCAGACCTACCGGCGGGACGCCACCGGCGCGACCGCGGTGCAGGGCGCCTGCAAGATGTACCGGTTGGCCGGCGGGCGGATCGTCCAGTTCTGGGGCGAGCAGGACCTGTTCGGCCTGCTGCGCGGGCTGGGCATGCTGCCCGACGGGCCGATCGAGTTCTAGTGCCGGCGGGCGGGAGCCGGCTGGCCGCGCTCCACCGCCCGCTGCACCGCGCGGTAGATCTGGCCGAAGCGCAGCGCGTCGCCGGTGCTCAGCAGCCGGACCGGGTGGCCGCGCCAGCGCGCCCAGATCTCCAGCTGCCGGCTGCCCCGGGCGTACGAGCGGTCCAGGTGCTCGAAGAGGAAGTCGGCGACCGGCCCGACGGCGAGCCCGACCAGCACCGAAGCGCCGACGATCGCGATGGTGACGGTGGCGGAGCGGTCCAGCCAGAGCGCCAGCGCGATGCCGAGCGCGGCGGCCACCAGCGGCCCGGCCAGCGCCGCGCCGATCGCGCCGCGGCCGGCCAGCACCCGCCAGGACCGGCTGCCGCGCTGGTGCCACACCATGCTGATCTCGGCGAGCGGGAACGTCCGGCCGTCCACCCGGACGGCGGTGGAGGTGACCTGCACCGATCTGTCGTCGTAATACGTGATCATCGCTGGACTCCCGGGGCGGGGCTGATACCAGACTACTTACCCAAACGACGCGGGCCGTAAGGTTGGCACGCGACTTCGACGAGGAAGTGAGGGTGCGCGTGAGCGAGTTCGTGCGGCTGGAGACCAAGGACGGGATCGGCACCATCCGCCTGGAGCGGCCGCCGATGAACGCGTTGAACACCCAGGTGCAGGAGGAGTTGCGCGCCGCGGCGACGGCGGCCACCGCCGACCCGGGCGTCCGCGCGGTCATCGTGTACGGCGGGGAGAAGGTCTTCGCCGCCGGCGCGGACATCAAGGAGATGGCCGACATGTCCTACGTGGACATGGCGGCGCGGGCGGCCGACCTGTCCAGCGCGCTCGGCGCGATCGCCCGCATCCCCAAGCCGGTCGTCGCGGCGATCACCGGCTACGCCCTCGGCGGCGGCTGCGAGCTGGCGCTGGCCTGCGACTGGCGGGTGGTGGCGGAGGACGCCAAGCTCGGCCAGCCGGAGATCAAGCTGGGCATCATTCCCGGCGCCGGCGGCACCCAGCGGCTGGCCCGCCTGGTCGGCCCGGCCCGGGCCAAGGATCTGATCATGTCCGGCCGGATGGTCGACGCCCAGGAGGCGCTGCGGATCGGTCTCGCCGACCGGGTCGCCCCGGCCGCCGAGGTCTACGACACCGCGGTCGAGCTGGTCCGTCCGTACCTCACCGGGCCGGTGCAGGCGCTGCGCGCGGCGAAGCTCGCGGTCGACGGCGGCCTGGACATGGACCTCAACTCCGGCCTGGCCTGGGAGAGCCAGCTCTTCGCGGCGCTGTTCGCCACCGACGACCGGCGTGAGGGCATGGCCGCGTTCGTGGCGAAGCGCAAGCCGGACTTCACCGGCCGCTGAACCGGCCCGGGTCGGCGGCGACCCGCCGCCGACCCGAGGACGGTTCACATTCCGCCTACCGGCCAGTAGCGTGTGACTCCGGTCGGGCGACGAAGGGGAGCGGCATGACGGAACGGATCGAGGGCCACGGTGGCGAGCTGGCGCTCGCGGCGCTGCGCGCGTACGGGGTGCGGGAGATGTTCACCCTCTCCGGCGGGCACGTCTTCCCGCTCTACGACGCCGCCCACAAGAACGACTTCCCGATCTACGACGTGCGGCACGAGCAGTCCGCGGTCTTCGCCGCCGAGGCGGTGGCGAAGCTCCAGCGCCGCCCCGGCCTGGCCGTGCTCACCGCCGGCCCCGGCGTCACCAACGGCATCTCGGGTCTGACCAGCGCGTACTTCAACGCCTCGCCGGTGCTGGTGCTCGGCGGGCGGGCGCCCCAGTTCCGCTGGGGCTCGGGCAGCCTGCAGGAGATGGACCACCTGCCGCTGGTCGCCCCGGTCACCAAGCACGCCGAGACGGTGTTCAGCCCCGACGACATCCCGCGCGCGGTGACCGCGGCGCTGACCACCGCGCTCACCCCGCACCGCGGGCCGGTCTTCCTGGACTTCCCGCTGGAGGCGGTCTTCTCGGTCGCCGACGCCGAGCTGCCGGCGCCGCCCGGTATCGCCCCCGTCGAGGCCGACCCGGACGAGGTCCGTACGGCGGCGGAGCTGATCGCGGCGGCGAGCCGCCCGGTGATCATCGCCGGCTCAGACGTCTACGCCGGGGACGCGGTCGACGCGCTGCGCGCCGCCGCGGAGGCGTTGCAGGTGCCGGTCTTCACCAACGGGATGGGCCGGGGTGCGCTGCCGCCGGAGCACCCGCTCGCCTTCGCCAAGGCCCGGCGGGTGGCGCTCAAGGGCGCCGACGTGGTGGTGGTGATCGGGACCCCGCTGGACTTCCGGTTGAGCTTCGGCGACTTCGGCGACGCGAAGGTGGTGCACGTCGTCGACGCGCCGAGCCAGCGGGCCGGGCATATCCAGCCGGCCGCCGCCCCCGCCGGCGACCTGCGGCTGATCCTCACCGCGCTGGCCGAGCACCCCGGCGACCGGGCCGACCACGCCGGCTGGATCGCCGACCTGCGCACCGCCGAGGACGCCGCGAAGGCCCGCGACGCCGAGGAGATGGCCGCCGAGACCGACCCGATCCGCCCGGCCCGGGTCTACGGCGAGCTGCGCAAGGTCCTCGCCCGCGACGCCATCACCATCGGCGACGGCGGCGACTTCGTCTCCTACGCCGGGCGCTACCTGGAGCCCGCGCAGCCCGGCACCTGGCTCGACCCCGGCCCGTACGGCTGCCTCGGCACCGGGCTGGGCTACGCGATGGGGGCCCGGGTCAGCCACCCGGACCGGCAGATCTGCATGCTGATGGGTGACGGCGCGGCCGGCTTCTCGCTGATGGACGTCGAGTCGCTGGCGCGGCAGAAGCTGCCGGTCGTGATCGTGGTCGGCAACAACGGCATCTGGGGGCTGGAGAAGCACCCGATGCGCGCCATGTACGGCTACGACGTCGCCGCCGACCTGCAGCCGGAGCTGCGCTACGACCAGGTGGTCAGCGCCCTCGGTGGCGCCGGAGAGACGGTGGCCAAGGCGGCCGACCTCGGGCCGGCCCTGCAGCGCGCCTTCGACGCCGGCGTGCCGTACCTGGTGAACGTGCTCACCGACCCGGCCGACGCGTACCCCCGCTCGTCGAACCTGGCCTGAACCACCGCCCGCCGCCGTCGCCGCCACCCCGGCGACGGCGGCGGTCGCGTTTCACCAGCAGCTGAACGGGCTCTGCCAGCAGCAAAAATCAGCGGAACGTCAGCGCCTGTCGTCGTAACGTCAGCGTCGGGTCGGCGGAATGTCAGGGGCGCCGGTCATGGTGGTGCGACCAGCGAACACGACAGGAGTTGCGATGGATCACGCGATCCGCGCGGAGGGTCTGGTGCGCCGATTCGGTGACACCACCGCCCTCGCCGGAGTTGACCTGGCGGTCCCCACCGGGACGGTCTTCGGTCTGCTCGGCCCGAACGGGGCGGGCAAGACCACCGCGGTGCGGGTGCTCAGCACCCTGCTGCGGGCCGACGAGGGGCACGCCACCGTGGGCGGCTTCGACGTGGTGCGCGACGCCCACCGGGTGCGCCAGCTGATCGGGCTGACCGGTCAGTACGCCTCCGTCGACGAGACGCTCACCGGCTTCGAGAATCTGCTGCTGATCGGCCGGCTGCTCGGCTTCGGCCGGACCGACGCCAAGGCGCGCGCCCGCGAGTTGCTCGCCGACTTCCACCTCGACGACGCCGGCGACCGGGCCGCCAAGACCTACTCCGGCGGCATGCGCCGGCGGCTCGACCTCGCCGCCAGCCTGGTCGGCCGCCCGCAGGTGCTCTTCCTCGACGAGCCGACCACCGGGCTGGACCCGCGCAGCCGCAACGAGCTGTGGGACATCGTCCGCGACCTGGTCGCCGGCGGGGTGACCGTGCTGCTGACCACGCAGTACCTCGAGGAGGCCGACCAGCTGGCCGGCGAGATCGCGGTGGTCGACCACGGCCGGGTCATCGCCCAGGGCACCCCGGAGGAGCTGAAGGCCAAGACCGGCGGGCAGACCCTGACCGTCCGCCCCGCCGACTCCGACGATCTGGCGACCGTGGTGGCCATCGCCGGCGAGGTGGCCGGGGCGACCCCCGAGGTGGCCCAGAGCAGCGTGACCGTGCCGGTCAACGACCCGGGCGTGCTGCCCGCGGTGGTCCGCCGCCTCGAGGCGGCGGAGATCGCCGTCGCCGAGCTGGCGCTGCGCGGCGCCAGCCTGGACGAGGTCTTCCTCTCGCTCACCGGTCACCGCGCCGAGTCCGACGCCCCGCAGGGGGCCGACCTGGAGAGGACCGTGGCATGACCGCCGCCACCCTGACCACCCCGCGCACCCCGGCCCGCCGGCTCGGCCCGACCGCCGGGCTGCGGCACACCCTCACCCTGGCCTGGCGCAGCCTGGTACAGATCAAGCACAACCCGATGGAGCTGCTCGACCTGAGCATCCAGCCGGTCATGTTCGTGCTGCTCTTCACGTACGTGTTCGGCGGGGCGATCTCCGGCTCGCCGGGGGACTACCTGACCTTCGCGCTGCCCGGCATCATCGTGCAGAACGCCTTCTTCGCCACCATGACCACCGGCTTCGGGCTGAACAACGACCTCACCAAGGGCGTGTTCGACCGGCTCCGGGCGCTGCCGATCGCCCGCTGGGCGCCGCTGGCCGGGCGGATCCTCGCCGACACCGTGAAGCAGGCCTGGTCGGTGTCGCTGCTGGTCGGCGTCGGCATGGTGCTCGGCTTCCGGCTGGAGAACGGGCTGCTCGGCCTGCTCGGGGCGTTCGCGCTGCTGCTGGCGTTCTCGCTGGCCGCGTCCTGGATCTCCGTGCTGGTCGGGGTGCTGGTCAACGAGCCGGAGAAGGTGCAGATCTTCGGCTTCATGGTGATCTTCCCGCTCACCTTCACCAGCAACGCGTTCGTGCCGACCGAGACCATGCCCGGCTGGCTGCAGTCCTGGGTCGAGGTCAACCCGGTGACCATCCTCGCCGACGCGTTGCGGGGCCTGCTGGTCGGCGGCCCGGTGGCCGCACCGGTGGTGCAGTCGCTGCTCTGGGCGGGCGTCCTCGCCGCGATCTTCGCCCCGCTGGCGGTGCGCGGGCTCAAGCGTCGAGTGTGACCCGCACCAGCTCCCGCACCCCGTCCCAGCGGGTGCCCCGGCCGCTCGCGTACGCCGCGGCGAACTCCGGTTCGCCGAGCGCCGCGCGGGCGGCCCGGGCCACCCGGCGGGCGTCCAGCGCGCCGCGGTCGTCCCCGCCGCGCACCCCGTGCGCCGCGCCGAGCAGGGTGGCCGCGGTGGCGGGTCGGCCCGCCCGCAGCGTCAGGTCGGCGTAGCCGACCAGCACCACGGCGACCACCGGCGCGTCGGTGGACTCGATCGCCAGCTCCAGCGCGCGGTCCAGGTGCGCGCGGGCGGCCGGCAGGTCACCCGTCCCGGCCGCGATGTGTCCCATGCTCGTCTCCAGCCAGGCCCGCCACTGCGGGGCGACCGCCCTCCGACCGACCAGTCCGGTGGCGCGTTCGGTCCACCGGGCCGCCGCCGTCCAGTCCTCCCGGTCGCGCATGATCTCGCTCCAGGTGAACGCCACCCCGGACCGGGGCTCGTCGGCGCCGAGCCGCTCGGCCTCCTCGTACGCCTCGGCGAGCAGCGCCTCGGCCCGCTGCCGCGCACCGGTCTGCCAGTGCAGGTACGCCAACCGGGCGCGGATCTGCGGCACGTCCTCGGCCGCACCCAGCTCCTCGACGTCCACCAGGGCGGCCCGCAGGTGCCCGACCGCCGCGTCGTGGTCACCGGTGCGGGTGGCCATGTCGGCCAGCGAGTACCGGGTGGTGGAGAGCCCCCAGCGGTCGCCGGCGCGGTCGAACATCGTCAGCGCGGCCCGGAAGTCGTCCAGCGCGGACTCGGCCGACGAGCCGCAGTTGAGCAGCGTGTGGCCGTGCATCAGCCGGGCCACCCCGGCCACCCACGGGTCCGCGTCGGCGAAGAGCCCGCGCAGCGCGGCCGCCGCCTCCGGCAGCCCGCCCCGGTCGAACATCAGCGTCATCGGGCCGAGCAGGCGCAGCAGCGCGTGCCCGGAGCCACCGTCGGCCAGCTCCGCCGCCCGGACCACCCAGTCCCGGGCCCCGTCCATGTCGGCGTGCCCGCTGACCCGGTTCATCGCCCCGACCGTGTACGCGGCGGCCAGGGCCGGCGACGGCGGCAGCCGCTGCCGCTCGGCCAGCGCGATCGCCTCCCCGGTGAGCTCGGCGCCCTCGGCCCGCTGGCCGCGCAGCCACCAGTACCAGCCCAGCGCCCCGGCCAGCCGGACCGCCGTGTCGGCGTCCCCGGCGCCGAGCGCCCAGCGCAGCGCGGCGTGCAGGTTGTCGTGCTCGGCGCGCAGCCGCTCGACCCAGTGCAGCTGCGCCGGCCCGCGCAGCCGCGGGTCGGCCCGTTCGGCCAGCGCGAGGAACTCGGCGGCGTGCGCCTGCCGGAGCCGGTGCGCCTCGCCCGCCTCGACCAGCCGGTCCAGCCCGTACTCCCGGATGGTCTCCAGCATCCGGTAGCGCGGCTCACCGTCGCCGGTCGCGCTCACCAGCGACTTCTCCACCAGCGCGGAGAGCCGGTCCAGCACGTCCGCCGGGGCCAGCTCGCCGCCGGCGCAGACCCGCTCGACGGTCTCCAGGGTGGCGCCCCCGGTGCAGACGGCCAGCCGCCGCCAGAGCGCGCGGTCGGCCGGGTCGAGCAGCTCCCAGCTCCAGTCCACCACCGCCCGCAGCGTCTGGTGCCGGGGCAGCGCCGTGCGGCTGCCCCCGGTGAGCAGCCGGAACCGGTCGTCCAGCCGGTCGTCGACCTGGGCGGCCGTCATCGCCCGCAGCCGGGCGGCGGCCAGCTCGATGGCGAGCGGCATCCCGTCCAGCGCCCGGCAGATCCGCACCACCGGGCCGACCGTGGCGGCGTCCACCGCGAAGTCGGGCCGGACCGCGTCGGCCCGGTCGGCGAAGAGCCGCACCGCGGGATACGACAGCGCGGTCGCCGGATCGGCCCCGGCCGGTGGCAGCGCGAGGGACTCCACCGGCTGCAGCGTCTCGCCGGTGATGCCCAGCGGTTCCCGGCTGGTGGCCAGCACCCGCAGGTCGGGGCAGGCGGCGAGCAGCCGGTCGGCCAGCCTCGCGGCGGCGTCCAGCAGGTGCTCGCAGTTGTCCAGCACCAGCAGCGTGGCCCGGGGGGCGAGCGCCTCGATCAGCCGGACCGCCGGCTCGACCGCCTCGACCGGCGGGATCCGGGACCGGCTGCCGGTGAAGAACGCCTGCTCGCGCAGGCCGAGCGCGGCGAGCACCGCCTGCGGCACCTCGGCCGGGTCGGTGACCGGGGCCAGCTCGACCAGCCGTACGCCGTCCGGGAAGCGGCCGGCGACGGTGCGCGCCGACTCGACGGCGAGCCGGGTCTTGCCCGCGCCGCCGGGCCCGGTCAGGGTGACCAGCCGGGACGTCTCGAGCAGCGCGCCGACCCGGTCGACCGCCGCCTCCCGGCCGACGAAGCTGGTCAGCGGCGCCGGCAGCGGGTCGCGGGGCGCGGGTCGCGGCGTCGCCGCCGGACCGTCGCCGTCGCCCTCGGGCGGGCGCGGGCC
This sequence comes from Micromonospora sp. LZ34, assembly GCF_052981855.1. NCBI lineage: Bacteria > Bacillati > Actinomycetota > Actinomycetes > Micromonosporales > Micromonosporaceae > Micromonospora > Micromonospora sp. LZ34. The sequence continues at coordinate 189,141 of NZ_JBRIQN010000006.1, read as the reverse complement.
GGCGACCTGGTCCGGCGGACCTGGGCGGGTGCCGGCGGGCCGGCCGTTCGGCGGCCCGTCGACGCTCGGCTCGCCGCGCAGCACGGCCAGGTGCAGGGCGGCGAGTTCGGGTCCCGGGTCGGCGCCGAGGGTGTCGGCGAGGGTGGCGCGGAACCGCTCGTACTCGGCGAGCGCCTCGGCCGGCCGGCCGGCCCGGTGCAGCGCCCGGATCAACTGCCCGGCCAGCCGTTCCCGCAGCGGGTGGGCGGCCACCAGCTCGTGCAGCCAGGGCAGCAGCTCGGCCGGGTCGACCAGCGCGGTCCGCGCCTGGACCAGGTCCTCGGTGGCGGCCAGCCGGAGTTCGGTCAGCCGGGCCACCGGGGCGCGGGCGAAGTCCGCGTCGGCCACGTCGGCCAGGGCCGGCCCGCGCCACAGGGCGAGCGCCGCGCGCAGCCGCTCGGCGGCCGCGGCCGGATCGTCGCCGAGCAGCGCCCGGCCGGCGACGGCGCCCGCCTCGAACCGGTTCACGTCCACCGCGTCCGGGTGCAGGTCGAGCCGGTAGCCGCCGGGCCGGGCCTCGACCGGCAGCCCCGGCACGCTGCGGCGCAGCCGGGAGACCAGGGCCTGCAGGGCGTTGCCGGTGCCGGTCGGTGGCTCGTCCGGCCAGACCGCGTCGACCAGCCGCCCGACGGTGATCACCCGGCCCGGTTCCAGCGCGAGCGGGATCAGCAGCCGGCGGAGCCGCGCCCCGCCGATCTGCGCCGGCGCGCCCGGGTCGGCCCGGACCTCCAGCGGCCCGAGCAGGCAGATCTGCACGTCGTCGATTCTGCGCCCCCGGGTCACTACACCTCGGGGCGGTCCTCCTCGCGGGGCGGCTCGCCGTCACGGCGGCGCAGGTCCTCCTCGCGGCGGCGCAGATCCTCCTCCCAACGGCGGAAGAGTTCGGAATCCTGCCGCCGGGACCGCTCCTCGATCGAGCGCAGGAACTCGGGGTCGTCGTCCGGGGCGACCGGCCGGGCCCGCTTCTGCTCGGCGAAGCCGTCGCCCACCGGCCAGGCCGTCCGGGGGCGGGCGCCCGCGGACTCCCGACCGGCGACGAACCAGGCGATCGAGCCGAGCAGCGGGAAGAAGAGGATGATCAGCACCCAGGCGATCCGGGGCAGGGCGCGGATCTCGCCCTCCTCGGCGGACAGGCAGCTGATCAGCGCGCAGACGGCGAGGACGATCTGCGCCACGAAGAGGAGGACGTACAGCCGGGCCATGCGTCAATGATGGCCTACGGGCGCCGCTCACCACAGCCCGCGTAGCACCAGCGCGGTGCCGAGCAGCGCGAACCCGGCGGTGGCCAGGGCGACCAGCGGCAGCGTCCGGCCACCCGCGCGGGTGGGCCCGGCCGCCGCGGCCCGGGGCCAGCAGACCGCGATCGTCCCGACCCAGCCGAGCAGCGCCGCCCCGGCCAGCAGTACGCCCGCCGGACCGGCCGGGATCGCGAGCCGGAGGGTCAGCAGCAGGACCACGGTCAGCGTCAGCGCGGTCCGCCGCCAGGCCAGCCGGGTCCGCTCCGGTTGCAGCCCGGGATCACGCGCCCCGGTGGGTCGTCCCGCCGGCCCGGCCGCGCCGGCCCGCCCCGGCGGCCGCGGCGGGTCGGGGGGCCGCCGGTCGGCGGTCACGGCTCGCCGACGACCCGGGCCAGCACCGCCACCACCAGCAGCACCGCCCCGAGGCCGATGGTCAGGGCGAGCACCGCCGGGAAGCGGGAGGCGGGCAGCTCCTCGCCGAGCCGGATGGCCCGCTCGGTCCGGGTCCAGTGGTCGACGGCGTGGACGGCGACCGCGCCGCCGAGCAGCAGCAGCGCGACGGCGATCAGTTCCCGCAGGTGCGCCAGCGGCAGGGGCGGCAGGAACTGCGCGGCGGCCAGCCCGCCGGCCACCAGCGCCAGCCCGGTACGCAGCCAGGCCAGGAAGGTCCGTTCGTTGGCCAGCGAGAAGCGGTAGTCCGGGGTGCTGCCCACGGCCCGCAGCTCCCGCGGGTCGAACCATTGCCTAATCGACTGCCACACGCCCCCGATTATCGGTTGGCGACGGGCCTAACCTGAGCAGGTGACCGATCTTGATGTGACGACCCTGCGGACGGCGTACGACAACCAGCTGCGCGCCGCGGTCCCCGACCCGCTGCCAGCCGGGGTGACGGTGGAGCGGGACGGCCCGCTGGTACGGATCCTCGGCCTCGACCGCGGTGGCTTCCTCACCTACCGGGACCTGGGTGGATTGACCGGCGCCGCGCTCGACGAGCTGATCGCCCGCCAGGTGGAGCTCTTCCGGCGCCGGGGCGAACAGGTGGAGTGGAAGCTGCACGGCCACGACGAGCCCGCCGACCTGCCGGACCGGCTGCGCGCGGCCGGCTTCGAGCCGGACGAGCTGGAGACCGTGGTGATCGGCCCGGTCGCGCCGCTCGCGGCCGCGCTTCCGGTGCTGCCCGAGGGCGTAGGCCTGCGGGAGGTGACCGCCCGGGCGGACCTGGACCGGATCGTGGCGATGGAGGAGGAGGTCTGGCAGGCCGACCGGAGCCACCTCGCCGACGGGCTGCAGAAGGAGATCGCCGCCGACCCGCAGTCGATCACCGTGGTGGTGGCGGAGGCGGAGGGAACGGTGGTCTCCGCGGGCTGGGTGCGGTACGTGCCGGACACCGGGTTCGCCACCCTGTGGGGCGGCTCGACGCTGCCGCGGTGGCGCGGGCGGGGCATCTACCGGGCGCTGGTCAGCTACCGGGCCCGGCTGGCCGACCAGCGTGGCCGCACGCTGTTGCAGGTGGACGCCTCGCCGGACAGCCGGCCGATCCTGGAGCGACTCGGCTTCGTCCCGGTCACCACCACCACGCCGTACGTCTACACTCCGTGATCATGCAGCAGCGGTTGACGGCCGAGGAGCTCCTCACCCTCAAGACGGGCGCGTTCGGCGCGGTGTTCCTGGTCTCGAACGCCGATCCCGGCATGCTGGCGCTGTTCCGGGAGAGCTTCGCCGCCTCCGGGGCGATGTCGGACGCCAGCGGCGTGGTGAAGGAGGCGCTGACCACCGGCCCGTTGCCGAAGCTGCCGCGGGACTCGGCCATGGAGGTCGAGGCGGTGGTGCTGCCGGCGCTTGGCCGGGCGGTCGGGATCCTGAGTGCGAAGTCCCCGCAGGACGTGCCGGTCTACCGGTCGGTGGTGCTGGCCGCCGCCGAGCGGGTGGCCCGGGCGCACCGGGGCGTCCAGCCGGCCGAGGCGGCGATCATCGACCGGATCAGGGATGCGCTGGGCGGGCCGGCCTGAGCGGGCCGGCGACGGCCGGCGCCGGCGACCAGAGCGTCCGGACGGCCGCCCGGACGCAGCGGTCACGGATCCGGCCGCAGGCGCAGCGGTACGTCTCGGGCAGCGCCCGTCGGCAGGGGAGGGCCGCCGCCCCGCCCCGCGTCATCCGGCGTTGTCCTGACATGTCGGATACCTCCCGCTTCGTTAGTTTACCGAAGGCCGGGCGGTCCGTGAGCTGTGTCACTCTGAGTGGCCGGGGAGCGGGAAGCTACTGACAGGTAACATGACGTCGTGGGAAACCGCACAGCAGCCCGCGGTTGACCGGCGTCACCCGACGCGCGAGGCTGCGCCCCAGACCGGGCGAGCGATCGCTACACCAAACAGGAGGGTCGTCGAAGCGCGATGAACATCGTCGTACTCGTCAAGCAGGTGCCCGACTCGGGCGCGGACCGCAACCTGCGTACTGACGACAACACCGTCGACCGCGGTTCGGCGAACAACGTCATCAACGAGATGGACGAGTACGCCATCGAAGAGGCGTTGAAGATCAAGGAGGCGCACGGCGGCGAGGTCACCATCCTGACCATGGGTCCGGACCGGGCGACCGAGTCGATCCGCAAGGCTCTCTCCATGGGCCCGGACAAGGCCGTGCACGTGGTCGACGACGCGCTGCACGGGTCCTGCGCCGTGGCGACCTCGAAGGTGCTCGCCGCCGCGCTCGGCACCCTCAACGCCGACCTGGTCATCTGCGGCGCCGAGTCGACCGACGGCCGGGTCCAGGTCCTGCCGCACATGATCGCCGAGCGGCTCGGCGTGGCGGCGCTCACCGGCGCCCGCAAGCTCACCGTCGACGGCGGCACGCTGACCGTCGAGCGGCAGACCGAGGAGGGCTACGAGGTGGTCACCGCCTCGACCCCGGCCGTGGTCTCCGTCTGGGACACCATCAACGAGCCGCGCTACCCGTCCTTCAAGGGCATCATGGCGGCCAAGAAGAAGCCGGTGCAGACGCTCTCCCTGGGTGACCTCGGGGTCGCCCCGGCCGAGGTGGGCTTCGACGGCGCGACCAGCGCCGTGCTGGAGCACAGCAAGCGGCCGCCGCGCTCCGGCGGCGCCAAGATCACCGACGAGGGCGACGGCGGCGTGAAGCTGGTCGAGTTCCTCGCCACCGAGAAGTTCGTGTGAGGGGTCCGGACATGTCTGAGGTTCTCGTCGTCGTCGAAGCCACCCGGGAATTCGGCGTCAAGAAGGTCACCCTGGAGATGCTCACCCTCGCCCGCGAGCTGGGCACGCCCAGCGCGGTGGTGCTCGGCGGCGCCGGCGCGGCCGAGGCGCTGAGCGCCAAGCTCGGCGAGTACGGCGCGGAGAAGATCTACGCCGCCGAGAGCGAGGAGATCGACGGTTACCTGGTGGCCCCCAAGGCCACCGTGCTGGCCGAGCTGGTCAAGCGGGTGCAGCCGGCCGCCGTGCTGCTCGCCTCCAGCCAGGAGGGCAAGGAGATCGCCGCCCGGCTGGCGGTCAAGCTGGACAACGGCATCCTGACCGACGTGGTCGCGCTGGACGCCGACGGCACCGCCACCCAGGTGGCCTTCGCCGGCTCCACCATCGTGAAGTCCAAGGTCACCCGTGGCCTGCCGCTGGTCACCCTCCGGCCGAACTCGGTCAACCCGGTGCCGGCCGCCGCCACCCCGGCGGTCGAGCAGCTCACCGTCGCCGTGACCGACACCGACAAGCTGGCCAAGGTGGTCGACCGGGTCGCCGAGCAGAAGGGCTCCCGGCCGGAGCTGACCGAGGCCTCCGTCGTCGTCTCCGGCGGCCGGGGCGTCGGCAACGCCGACAACTTCAAGCTGGTCGAGGAGCTGGCCGACCTGCTCGGCGGCGCGGTCGGCGCGTCCCGGGCCGCGGTGGACTCCGGCTTCTACCCGCACCAGTTCCAGGTGGGCCAGACCGGCAAGACCGTCTCCCCGCAGCTCTACATCGCGCTCGGCATCTCCGGTGCCATCCAGCACCGGGCCGGCATGCAGACCTCGAAGACCATCGTCGCGGTCAACAAGGACGGCGAGGCGCCGATCTTCGAGCTGGCCGACTTCGGCGTGGTGGGCGACCTGTTCAAGGTGGTCCCGCAGGCCGCGGAGGAGATCCGCAAGCGCAAGTGAGCTGACGCTCGACCGACGGAAGGCCGGGACCGCACGCCGCGGTCCCGGCCTTTCGCGTCGTACGCCGCCGCGCCGTCGGCCCGCTCCGCTCCGATTGACGACCTCGCCGCTGGCTTCGCCCCGATGTCCGGCGAGGTGCCCGGGAACCGCACGCGGTCGACGCGGAACTGCGATCATCGGGAAGCACCCCTGCGCACGCCCGGCCGCCGACCGGTCCCCAGAAGGAGCGCGACATGCCGGCCCCCAGGCCCGAGGGTGACCACCACGCCCTCGCCGCGCACGAGGTCGTGCTGCTACTCGCGACGGACACCGAGCGCGGGCTGACCGACGCCGAGGCGACGGACCGGCTCCGGCGGTTCGGCCCGAACCTGCTGCCCCGGACCGCCCAGGTCGGGGTGTTCCGCCGGTTGCTGCGGCAGTTCCACAACCCGCTCGTCTACGTGCTGCTCGCCGCGGGCGTGATCACCCTGCTGCTCGCCGAGTACGTCGACTCCGCCGTGATCTTCGGGGTCGTGGCGGTCAACGCGGTCGTCGGGTTCCTCCAGGAGTCCCGGGCCGAGGCGGCGCTCGACGCGTTGCGGGCGATGGTGCGTACCGAGGCGCGGGTGCTGCGCGGCGGCCGGCAGCGGCGGGTGCCCTCGGCGGACCTGGTCCCCGGCGACCCGGTGCTCATGGAGGCGGGCGAGAAGGTCCCGGCCGACCTGCGCCTGGTGCACGCCGCCGAGTTGCGCGCGGACGAGTCGGCGCTGACCGGCGAGTCGCTGCCGGTCCGCAAGGACGAGCTGGTCGTACCGGTGGAGACGCCGGTGGCCGACCGTCGCAACCTGCTCTACTCCGGCACCCTGCTCACCGGCGGGTCGGCGGTGGGCGTCGTGGTCGCCACCGGGGCGGAGACCGAACTGGGCCGGATCCACCGGCTGGTGGGCGGCGCGCAGGTGCTGGACACGCCGTTGACGCTGAAGCTGGCCCGGTTCAGCCGGCTGCTCACCGTGGCGATCCTGCTGCTGGCCGCGGTGACCTTCGGGGTCGGTCTGCTGCGCGGTCAGGACGCCGGCGAGACCTTCACCGCGGCGGTCGCGCTGGCCGTCGGCGCGATCCCGGAGGGGCTGCCCGCCGCGGTGACGATCACCCTCGCCATCGGGGTGTCCCGGATGGCCCGCCGCCGGGCCGTGATCCGGCGCCTGCCCGCGGTGGAGACGCTGGGCAGCACGACGGTGATCTGCACCGACAAGACCGGCACGCTGACCGAGAACCAGATGACGGTCCAGCTGCTCTGGACGCCGCGGGGCCGCTACGAGGTCGGCGGCTCCGGCTACACCCCCGTGGGCGAGATCCGGGACGCCGAGGGCGGTCCGGCCCCGAGCGGGGAGGGAACGTTGCACTGGTCGCTGCTGGCCGGCGTGGCGTGCAACGACGCCCGGCTGGACGAGCGGGACGGCCGGTGGGCGGTGCTGGGCGACCCGACCGAGGGGGCCATGCTGGTGGTGGGCGCCAAGGTCGGGCTCTCCGCGCAGCGGGTCGCCGAGGAGCTGCCCCGGGTGGCCGCCGTTCCGTTCACCTCCGAGCGGCAGTTCATGGCCACCCTGCACGACCGGCGCGAGGGTGGGCGGGTGGTGCTGGTCAAGGGGGCGGTCGAGCGGGTGGTCGAGTGGTCCTCCGCGACGTTGCGCGACGACGACTCGACCGGCCCGCTCGACGCCGCGTCGGTGCTGGCCGCCGCGCACGAGCTGGCCACCGAGGGGCTACGGGTGCTGGCCACCGCGATGCGGCCGGTCGGCCCCGACCACGGGCTGGTGGAGGAGGAGCTGCCCGGCACCCTTGTCTTCACCGGGCTGCACGCGATGCTCGATCCGCCCCGGGCCGCCGCCGCGGCCGCCGTCCGGTCGTGCCAGCGGGCCGGCATCGCGGTGAAGATGATCACCGGGGACCATCGCGCCACGGCGACCGCCATCGCCGGCCGCCTCGGCCTGCTCCGCGGCACCCCCGGCCCGACTGACGTGCTCACCAGCGCGGAGCTGGCGACGCTGCCTCCGGCGGAGCTGCCGGCCGCGGTACGGCAGGCGTCGGTCTTCGCCCGGGTCTCGCCCGAGCAGAAGCTGCGGCTGGTGGAGGCGTTGCAGGCCGACGGCCAGGTGGTGGCGATGACCGGCGACGGGGTCAACGACGCTCCGGCGTTGCGGCAGGCCAACATCGGGGTGGCCATGGGGCGCAGCGGCACCGAGGTGGCCAAGGAGGCCGCCGACATCGTGCTCACCGACGACGACTTCGCCACCATCGAGTCGGCGGTCGAGGAGGGGCGTGGCGTCTTCGCCAACCTGACCAAGTTCATCACCTGGACCCTGCCCACCAACGCCGCCGAGGGCATGGTCATCCTGGTCGCGGTCGTCCTCGGCACGGTGCTGCCGATCCTGCCCAGCCAGATCCTCTGGATCAACATGACCACCGCCGTGGCGCTCGGGCTGACGCTCGCCTTCGAGCCGAAGGAGCCCGGGACGATGGACCGGCCGCCGCGCGACCCCGGCCAGCCGCTGCTGACCGCCGCACTGGTTGTCCGCATCCTGCTGGTCTCCGCGCTGCTGGTGGTCGGGGCGTGGGGGCTGTTCGAGTGGGAGCTGAGCGCCGGGGCGGAGCTGGCGCAGGCGCGCACCGCGGCGGTGAACCTGTTCGTCACCGTGATGGCCTTCTACCTGTTCAGCTGCCGGTCGCTGACCAGGTCGCCGTGGCGGTTGGGCCTGTTCAGTAACCGCTGGCTGATCGTCGGCGTGCTGGTGCAGGCGCTCGGTCAACTGGCCCTGACCTACCTGCCGGTGCTGAACGACCTGTTCCGGACGGCCCCGATCAGCGGGACGGCGTGGCTGCGGATCTTCGGCATCGCCGTGCTGGTCGCCGCCGTCGTCGCGCTCGACAAGCGGTTCGGCCGGTTCGGCCGAGGGTTGGGATGAACCGACCGGAGACTCCGGCGGGGAGCTGATCGGCGGGCCGGGGAGCTGAGCCGGCCCGCCGATCAGCCCGTCAGGGCGCCCCTCAACAGGCTCTCGCCGGAGTGGGCGGTGTTGTCGTCGTACGCCTCGGCGGAAACGTCGACAACTGAGTATGCCTGAAGGTCGACGTTCGGTGGCACCGGGAGCAACTCGTCCGTCGCGTCGCCCGGCACGCCGACCGAGAACATCTCCATGGTCCGTGGGTTGATGAGCCGGACCTCGTAGTACCCCGGGACGTCCGGGAGATTCGCCACGTGCAGGTGCAGCCGCCCGCCCGCCCGGCCTCCGGCGTCCGGGCGATCCGCCGGCGGTCGTAGGCTGAGTCCTGATGGCTTACCTGGATCACGCCGCGACCACGCCGATGCTCGACGAGGCGCTGGAGGCGTACGTCGAAACCGCCCGCGAGGTCGGCAACGCGTCCTCCCTGCACGCGGCGGGGCGTCGCGCCCGCCGGCGGGTGGAGGAGTCGAGGGAGCGGGTGGCCGCCGCGCTCGGCGCCCGGCCCTCTGAGGTGATCTTCACCGGCGGTGGCACGGAGAGCGACAACCTCGCGGTCAAGGGCGTCTTCTGGGCCCGCCGGGGCGCCGACGCGCGGCGGAACCGGGTGGTCTCCAGCGCGGTCGAGCACCACGCGGTGCTCGACGCGGTCGACTGGCTCGCCGGGCACGAGGGCGCCGACGTGGGTTGGCTGCCGGTCGACGACGCCGGCCGGCTCCAACCCGACGCGCTCCGCGCCGAACTGGCCGAGCACGGCGACCGGGTGGCCGTGGTCACCGCCATGTGGGCCAACAACGAGGTCGGCACCGTGCAGCCGGTCAGCGAACTGGCCGCGGTCGCCGCCGAGTACGGGGTGCCGTTCCACACCGACGCGATCCAGGCGGTCGGCCAGGTGCCGGTCGACTTCTCCGCCAGCGGGGTCGCCGCGCTCACCGTCACCGGGCACAAGCTCGGCGGGCCGGCCGGGGTGGGCGCGCTGCTGCTGGCCCGGGACGTGCCGGCCACCCCGCTGCTGCACGGCGGCGGCCAGGAGCGGGACGTCCGCTCCGGCACCCTGGACACCGCGGGCATCGTGGCCTTCGCGGTCGCCGTGGAGGCGGCGGTGAAGGGCCAGCAGGAGTACGCCGCCCGGGTGGCCGCCCTCCGCGACGACCTGGTCGAGCGGGTCCGGCAGGCGGTGCCCGAGGTGATCTTCAACGGTGACCCGGTCGACCGGCTGCCCGGCAACGCGCACTTCTCCTTCCCCGGCTGCGAGGGCGACGCCCTGCTGCTCCTGCTGGACGCCCAGGGCATCGCCTGCTCGACCGGGTCGGCCTGCTCGGCCGGAGTGGCCCAGCCCTCGCACGTGCTGCTCGCCATGGGCGCCGACGACGACCGGGCCCGCTCCTCGCTGCGTTTCACCCTCGGCCACACCAGCACCCCGGCGGACGTCGACGCCCTGATCGCGGCCCTCCCCGCCGCCGTCGACCGCGCCCGCCGCGCCGCCGCCCTCCGCACCCCCCGCTGACCCACACCCCCTCACCCACGCCCGCTGCGCCGCCTCCGCGCTGCCCCCGTCCCGCCTCCGCGCTGCCCCCGTCCCGCCTCGCGATCTTGACCTTCGGCCCCTCGTTCGCGGTGTTCATACCTATTTGCCGGGGTGGCAAGTGCGAGATCGCGGTCGACCGCGGCGGCCGGGCCGGGGAGCGGGTTGGGGGTGAGGGTGGGGATAGGCTCGGTGGGGTGAAGGGAGTGGGCTGGTGAGGGTGTTGGCGGCGATGTCCGGCGGGGTCGACTCGGCGGTCGCGGCGGCGCGCGCCGTGGCGGCGGGGCACGACGTGACCGGCGTGCACCTGGCGCTGGCCCGGAACCCGCAGACCTACCGCACCGGGGCGCGCGGCTGCTGCACCCTGGAGGACTCCCGGGACGCCCGGCGGGCCGCCGACGTGATCGGCATCCCGTTCTACGTCTGGGACATGGCCGACCGGTTCCACGAGGACGTGGTGGACGACTTCGTCGCCGAGTACGCCGCCGGGCGTACCCCGAACCCCTGCCTGCGCTGCAACGAGAAGATCAAGTTCGCCGCGGTGCTGGACCGGGCCGTGGCCCTGGGCTTCGACGCGGTGGTCACCGGCCACCACGCCCGGCTCGGCGCGGACGGCCTGCTGCGCCGCAGCGTCGACCTGGCCAAGGACCAGTCGTACGTGCTCGCGGTGCTCACCCGCGAGCAGCTGGACCGGTCGATCTTCCCGCTCGGCGACTCCACCAAGGCGCAGGTCCGCGAGGAGGCCGCGCGACGGGGGCTGGCGGTCGCCGACAAGCCCGACTCGCACGACATCTGCTTCATCGCCGACGGCGACACCCGCGGCTTCCTCGCCCAGCGGCTCGGCGAGACCCCGGGCGACGTGGTCGACGCGACCACCGGCGCGGTGGTCGGCAGCCACACCGGGGCGTACGCGTACACGGTCGGCCAGCGGCGGGGGCTGCACCTGGACCGCCCGGCCCCGGACGGCCGCCCGCGCTACGTGCTCTCCATCACCCCGAAGACCAACACGGTGACCGTCGGCCCGGCCGAGGCGCTGGAGGTCGCCCGAGTGCGCGCCGAGCGTCCGGTGTGGACCGGCGGCCCGCGTCCCGAGGCGCCGGTGGAGTGCGAGGTGCAGCTGCGGGCGCACGGCGACGTGGTGCCCGCCACGGTGACCCTGGACGGCGACACGCTCCGGGCCGAGCTGCGCCGGCCGGTCCGTGGCGTGGCGGCCGGGCAGGCCGTGGTGGCGTACCGGCCGGATCCGGCCGGCGACGTCGTGCTCGGCTCCGCCACCATCACCGGCTGACCGCACCGTCCGCACCCGCTGCCGGTGGTTCCACCCGACGCCCGGACCGGTGGGGTGACCGGCGGCGACGTGCCGGGGCCCGCGCACCGGATAGTCTTCGGCCGTGACAGACCAGGCATGGCCGTGGCCGGCCGGCGCGGCGACCGGCATCGGCTCGCTACCCGGCACCGACATCGCCGAGGCGCAGCGGATCGTCCTCGGTGAGCTTCCCGCCCTGCCGCACCTCGCGGAGCTGCCGGCGCGCGGCCCCGGGGCCGACCTGATCGGCCGGACGGCCGGGCTGCTGGTCGAGCTGCCGGTCGAGCTCTACGCCGCCCGCTGGCGGATCGCGCTCAGGCCCGGCCGGGACCTGCGCCGGGCCCGCGACCTGATGGAACGCGACCTCGATCAGCTCGCCGAGCAGGCCGAGGAGTACGCCGGACCGGTGAAGGTGCAGGCCGGTGGGCCGTTCACCCTGGCCGCCGCGCTGGAGCTGCCGATCGGTGGCCGGATGCTGGGCGACCCCGGCGCGGTGCGTGACCTCACCGGGTCCCTCGCCGAGGGAATCCGCGGGCACGTCGCGGCGGTCACCCGCCGGCTGCCGCGCGCGTCCGTGCTGCTCCAGTTGGACGAGCCGTCGCTGCCGGCCGTGCTGGCCGGGCGGGTGCCCACCGAGAGCGGGCTCGGCACCCACCGGGCGGTGGAGTCCGGCGACGCCGCCGCCCTGCTGCGGACGGTGGTCGAGGCGGCCGGGGTGCCCACCGTGGTGCACTGCTGCGCCCCCGACGTGCCGCTGGAGCTGATCCGCTCGGCCGGGGCCGCCGCAGTGGCGCTCGACCTGAGCCTGGTCACCGAGCTGGATCCGCTGGGCGAGGCGATCGACGCCGGGCTCGGCCTGCTGGCCGGCGCCGCGCCCACCCGGCCGCCGTCGACCGGCCGCGCACCCACCTCGGCCGAGGTCGCCGACCGGGTACGCCAGCTCTGGGACCGCCTCGGCTTCCCCCGCCGCCGGCTCGCCGAGCAGGTCGTGGTCACCCCGGCCTGCGGGCTCGCCGGCGCCCCGCCGCAGTACGCCCGCGCCGTGCTGGCCGCCTGCCGGGACGCGGGCCGGCGGCTCGCCGAGGACTGACGTTTCCTGTCGTACCCGCTGGGCAGGATGACGGGCATGATTGGACAGCTGCGCTCAACGGTGATCGACTGCCCCGACCCGCGGGCCCTGGCCGCGTTCTACGCCGAGCTGCTCGGCCTGCCGCTGATCGAGGAGGACTGCGAGGACGACTGGGTGGTCCTCGGCGGCCGGCCCGGGCACCAGCCGAGGTTGGCGTTCCAGTACGCGCCCAACCTGCGTCCGCCGTCCTGGCCGGATCCGGAGCGGCCCCAGCAGTTCCACCTCGACGTGACGGTGGACGACATCGAGACCGCCGAGAAGGCGGCGCTCGCGCTGGGCGCCCGGCGGCTGCCCGGCGAGGGCGAGGGCTTCCGGGTCTACGCGGATCCGGCCGGTCACCCGTTCTGCCTCTGCTGGGACTGACCAGGCACCGGCTCGGGTCGACGCCGGCTCACGCGACCGCGAGGGGCCGCCGGCGCGTTCTCACCGTGCCCCGCCGCTGGCGGAGTGCGGCCGGTGTGGCGGGCGCCGGGCATGATCGCGGGTGTGATCGACTCCTCGCTCCAGCGGGCCGCCGGCTCGCTCTTCGGCCTCGCCTACGGTGACGCGCTGGGCCGCCCGACCGAGTTCCTGACCGTCGCCGAGATCGTCCGCCGGTACGGCCCGGCCGGCCCCCGGGAACTCGTCGGTGACCCGGTGCTGGTCACCGACGACACCCAGATGGCGTTGGCGGTCGGCTGGGCGTTGCACGACGCTCCGGCGTGGACGTCGGAGGCGGTCGAGCCGCTGCTGCGCCGGCGCTTCCTGGACTGGGCGGTCAGCCCCGACAACAACCGGGCCCCGGGCGTGACCTGCCTGCGGGCCTGCGCCGAGCTGGACCGGGGGCTGCGCTGGCAGGAGGCGACAGTGGTCGATTCCAAGGGCTGCGGCGCGAACATGCGGGTCACCCCGGTCGGGCTGCTCGACGTCGACCTCGACGTCCTCGCCGGGCTGGCCCAGCTCCAGGCCGGCCTGACCCACGGTCACCCGACCGGCCTGGCGGCCAGCGAGCTGACCGCGTACGCGGTGCGGCTGCTGCGCGAGGGTGCCGCGCTCGCCGAGTTGCCCGGGCTGCTCACCGACCGGGCCCGGGAGCAGCGCCGTACGTACCGGGCGGACTGGCTCGGCGACCTCTGGCAGCGCGCGGGCGCGGCGGCGACGCCGGCGGACTTCATCGCCCAGGGCTGGGACGAGTGCCGCTCGGCGCTGGACCGGCTGGCCGCCGCGCTGGCCGGTCCGGACGACGGCGGCGACCCGTGCCGGCACACCGGCGAGGGCTGGGTGGCCGAGGAGGCGCTGGCCACCGCCCTGTACTGCGCCATCCGGCACGCCGACGACCCGGTCGGCGCCCTGGCCCGCGGTGCCACCACGGCCGGCGACTCCGACTCGATCGCCGCCCTGGCCGGCGCCTTCGTCGGCGCGGCCGCCGGCATGTCCGCCTGGCCCGCCGACTGGGCCACCCGCATCGAGTACGCCGACCAACTCACCACCCTCGCCACCACCCACCCCTGACCCTCCCGCCACCCGCCACCCGCCGACGCCCCCTTCCGACCGACCCCCGCCCCTTCCCGTCCCGCTCGTGTTGATCATGAGGTTTGCGTCATCGGAGCCGCCGATTCTGACGCAAACTTCATGATCAATCGGTGGGCCGGTGGGCCGGTGGGCCGGTGGGCCGGTGGGCCGGTGGGCCGGTGGGCCGGTGGGCCGCGGGTGGGGGCCCTGGGCCGGTGGGAGGCCAGGGGTATCCGCAGATCATCGAGGCGGGCAACGCCCGCAGCTGGTGGTCAGGGGGTGGGGAGGTGGGGGAGGGTGCGGAGGTGGCGCCAGAGGATGGCGTCGCAGGGGCCGGCCCGGTCCTGGAAGGCCGGTAGGGGAACCGGGATCGGGTCGCCGATGTCGAGGTAGCTGTCGTGGTCGGCGTCCGGGTCCCAGTCCCGGGTCGGGATCCGGATGTGGTCGTCCCGGTCGCTCTTGTCCTGGCTGGTGATCTTCAGCACCTCGGCGGCCCGGCCGTCCACGCGCAGCACCAGGCAGGGGCGCACCTTGGAGCCGGTGCCGTCGGCGTACGGGACGTCGGCCCACCAGATCTCGCCCGGCCGGGGCGCGCCGGCGGGCGCCCGGTCGGCGCCACGGGGGCGGGGCGGGGCGGTGGACCGCCCCGGGGAGCGCGGCGGGGCACCACGACCGGGTCGGGCGCCGGGACGTTCCGGACGCCCCCGGTCGCCGGGACGCTCGGGACGCCCCCGGTCGCCGGGACGCCCCGGCCCACCCCGGGCAGCGGGACGCTCGCCGGCGCTCCGGCGGCCGGCCGGGGCGCGGCGGCCCGAGCGCCGGCGCAGCTCACTCCAGGCCCAACCCGCCGCGACGGCGAGCACGATCGCCGCCGCCCAGAGCAGCCACTCCGGCATCCGTACCCCTGCCTCTCGCCGGTCCGGCGCGCGCGAGCTCGTCCGGCGGTGGCCGCGCGCCCACCGTCCGGCGATCCTCGCACGGTGGAGGCCGCGTCGCCGGAAGCCCTGGCCGGCCGGGCCAGCGCACCTTCCGACGCCAGCCTGCCGCCGGCGCCGGTACGGTCGGCACGGCGGCTGGCTACAGGCGGCCTGGCGCGAGCGGTGCGGCGCGGGCCGGCGCGGTGCCGGTTGCGGAGGCCGCGATCGACTCGGGTTGCGGCATGTCGGGCTCGCGACTGGCCGGGACACCGCGACGTGCCGTCTGTCGAGTCGATCACGAACCCGGCCGGGGTCGCGTGCCGGGCGCGGCGGGTGGGCGGCGGATTGTCCCACCCGCCGGATACCGTGCGGGGAGAGCGTGATCAGGGAGGTCGCACTACGTGTCCAAGAGCGGCAACGTGTCCAGGCGGGGCAGCGTGTCCAACAGCGGCGACGTGTCTGGGACCGGCGACGGGTTCGGAGGGGGCGCCGTGTCCGAGGATGCCGTCCCGCAGCAGGTGAGCCCGGCGCAGGAGGCGGCTGCGGGTGGCGAGCCGACCCCGGATGCCCGGGAGCGCCACGCCACGCTGAGCCGTGAGCTGACCGAGCACCAGTACCGCTACTACGTGCTGGACGCGCCCACGATCACCGACGCCGAGTTCGACCGGCAGCTGCGCGAGCTGGAGGCGCTGGAGGAGCAGTTCCCGGCGCTGCGGACGCCTGACTCGCCGACTCAGCGGGTGGGCGGGACCTTCTCCACCGACTTCACCCCGGTCGCCCACGCGGAGCGGATGCTCTCGCTGGACAACGCCTTCGCCGACGAGGAGCTGGCGGGCTGGGCCGAGCGGGTCGAACGGGACGCCGGCGGCCCGGTTCCCTACCTCTGCGAGCTCAAGGTCGACGGCCTGGCCATCAACCTCACCTACGAGCGGGGCCGGCTGGTCCGGGCGGCGACCCGCGGCGACGGCCGCACCGGCGAGGACGTCACCGCCAACGTGCGCAGCATCCGCGACGTGCCGAGCCAGCTGACGCCGTCGGCCGAGTTCCCCGACGTGCCCGAGTTCCTCGAGGTCCGCGGCGAGATCTACTTCCCGGTGGCGGGCTTCGCCGATCTCAACGCCGGCCTCGTCGAGCAGGGCAAGGCCCCGTTCGCCAACCCGCGCAACGCCGCCGCCGGCAGCCTCCGCCAGAAGGATCCCCGGATCACCGCGTCCCGCCCGCTGCGCCTGGTGGTGCACGGCATCGGCGCGCGCCGCGGCTTCCAGCCGACGGCGCAGTCCGAGTCGTACGCGGCGCTGAAGGCCTGGGGCCTGCCGACCAGCGACCGGTGGCGGGTGGTGCCCGACCTGGCCGGCGTCGCGGAGTACATCGCCTACTACGCCGAGCACCGGCACGACGTCGAGCACGAGATCGACGGCGTGGTGGTCAAGGTCGACCCGGTCTCCATCCAGGGCCGGCTCGGCTCCACCAGCCGCGCGCCGCGCTGGGCGATCGCCTTCAAGTACCCGCCGGAGGAGGTGACCACCAAGCTGCTCGACATCGACGTCAACGTCGGGCGTACCGGCAGGGTGACCCCGTTCGCGGTGCTCGAGCCGGTGCGGGTGGCCGGCTCCACGGTGGCGCTGGCCACCCTGCACAACGCCCGGGAGGTCGAGCGCAAGGGCGTGCTGATCGGCGACACGGTGGTACTGCGCAAGGCCGGCGACGTGATCCCGGAGGTGCTCGGCCCGGTGGTCGACCTGCGCCCCGCCGACGCCCGCCCGTTCGTGATGCCCACCACCTGCCCGGCCTGCGGCACCCCGCTGGCGCCGGCCAAGGAGGGCGACGTCGACATCCGCTGCCCCAACACCCGCAGCTGCCCGGCGCAGCTGCGGGAGCGGGTCTTCCACCTCGCCGGCCGGGGCGCCTTCGACATCGAGGTGCTCGGCTACAAGGGGGCGGCGGCGCTGCTCGACGCGCAGATCATCAGCGACGAGGGCGACCTGTTCCAGCTCGATGCCGACCAGCTGGCCAAGTCGCCGTTCTTTGTCAACAAGGACGGCAGCCTGGGCAGCAACGCCGTGAAGCTGCTCGACAACCTGGCGGTGGCCAAGGAACGCGACCTGTGGCGGGTGCTGGTGGCGCTCTCCATCCGGCACGTCGGCCCCACCGCCGCGCAGGCGCTGGCCCGGCACTTCCGTTCCATCGAGGCGATCGACACCGCCAGCGAGGAGGAGCTCTCCTCGGTCGACGGGGTGGGCCCGACCATCGCCGCCAGCATCCGCGAGTGGTTCGCCGTCGACTGGCACCGCGAGGTCGTCCGCAAGTGGGCCGAGGCCGGGGTACGGATGGCCGAGGAGGCGGTGGACGAGGGCCCGCGCCCGCTGGAGGGGGTCACCGTGGTGGTGACCGGCACCCTGGCCGGCTTCTCCCGCGACCAGGCGGCCGAGGCGATCCAGTCCCGGGGCGGGAAGGTGAGCGGCTCGGTCTCCAAGAAGACCGGCTTCGTGGTGGTGGGCGACAACCCGGGCTCCAAGGCCGACAAGGCGGCCAGCCTCAAGGTGCCGGTGCTCGACGAGGAGGGCTTCCGGGTGCTGCTCGACGCGGGGCCGGATGCCGCCCGCGAGGTCGCCCGCGTCGAGGGCTGACCGCCGCCCGTCCCGGCGGGGCGGTTGCCAGCTCATCGGGACGGATGGGGATCTTGCGGGCACTCAGCCGCGTATACCAACTTAATTACGAGTACGACCGATTCGTGACTGTCGTACCGGGGAACCCGGCACCGAGGGCGTTTCATTGGTGCACGGCGCGTGAACGCGCGCCGCGACGTCGTCCCGGGAGGTGTGATGGAGACCGCCGATCCGCGCAACTCCGTCCCACCTGGACGGGCGGGCCCGTTCTCCGCCTTCGTGGCCGCGGTGCTCGCCCTCGCCGTACTGGTCTCGGCGGGGCCGGTGGCCGCGCTTCCGGAGCAGGTGTCGGGGCTGCCGGCGGCGTTCTGGACGATGGCGGTGCTCGCGATCGGCTGCGACGCCCGCCCGTTCGTCCCGCCGGGCCGGCGGCAGTCCTCCGCGGTCTTCCCGTCGACCTGCTTCACCTTCGCCATCCTGCTCGGCTGGGGCTTGGGCCCGGCGGTGGCGGTGCAGGCGGTGGCGGTGCTGGTCTCCGGGTGGCGGATGGGGCACGCGCCATGGCGCACCGCCTTCAACGCCGGCCAGTACGCCTGCGCCCTGGCCGCCGCGTACGGCGTCACCCGGCTCGGCCCGGACGGCATCTTCGAGGGTGGCCGGCTGCACGGGGCGGACGTGGCTGCGGTGGGTGGTGCCACGCTGGCCTGGTTCGTGGTCAACTACGGCCTGGTCAGCGCGGCCGTCCGGCTGCGCTTCGGCGACCGCTGGTGGCCCGCCGCCCGACAGGGCCTGCCGTTCGAGTTGCTGTCCACCGGCTCGCTGCTGCTGCTGGCTCCGGTGCTGGTCGCCGCGGCGCGGGCCAGCGCCGCGCTGATCCCGCTGGTGCTGGTGCCGCTCTTCGCCGTGTACCGGATGGCCCGACTCACCGTCGAGCAGCAGCAGGTGGCCTCCCTCGACCCGCTCACCGGCCTGCCCAACCGCAAGGCGCTGCTGGCCGAGGTCGGCGAGCAGGTGCACCGGCACGCCGAGCGGGCGGCCCGCGGGGAGCCGGACGCGCACCTGGCGCTGCTCCTGATCGACCTGGACCGGTTCAAGAACGTCAACGACGCCCTCGGCCACGCGGTGGGGGACCGGCTGCTGGTCGAGGTGAGCGCCCGGCTGACCACGGTGGTCGGCGAGCCGGACATGGTCGCCCGGCTCGGCGGTGACGAGTTCGCCATCGTGATGACCGGGCTCACCGACGTCGGGCAGGCGCGGGACCTGGCCGACCGGGTGGTGCGGGCGCTGGCCGAGCCGGTGTCGCTGGACGGGCTGCCGCTGGACGTCGGCGGGTCGATCGGCATCGCCCTCTTCCCCGAGCACGGTGAGGACTTCGCCACCCTCATGCGCCACGCCGACGTGGCGATGTACGACGCGAAGCACCGCAACGACACAGTGGCGGTGTACGCGGCCGAGTCCGACCACAACTCCGCCGAGCGGCTCGGGCTCCTCGCCGACCTGCGCCGGGTGCTGGAGGCCGGCCCGTCCACCGGCGACCCGGCCGCCGGGGATCCGTCCACGGGCGGCCGGGCCGGCGCCGGCCCGGTGGGGGCCGGATCGGCCGTCGGGCCGACCGGGGCGCGCGGCGGCGACGGCGCCACCCTGCCCGCGCCGGGGACGAGCCTGCCCGGCACGCCGGCGGTGTCGAACGGTGCGGCGGCGCTGCCCGGCGCGGAGGCGGTGTCGAACGGTGCGGCGGCGCTGCCCGGCGCGGAGGCGGTGCCGGACGACCCGGCGACGGCCGGGCCCGGGCGGCCCGCCCGCCGGACGGCGGACGGCCGCCCCGCCCGCCGGTGGTGGTCCCGGCGCCGGCGGCACCGGCCGGACCCGGCGCACCAGGACGACGAACTGATCGCCCGGATCCTCACCGGCGCCGACCCGATCCGGCGCCGAAGCGGCACCGATCCCCTGGTCGACCGGCAGCCGCGCGAGCGGGCGGCCGGTGCCCCCACCGTCGATCGGCGACCGGCGGCGGAGACCGGGTGGCAGCGGGAACCGGTGGGCGGGGCGCGGCCCGGCGGCCAAGTGTCGCTGCCGGGCCGCAACGGCGAGGCCCGGCCGGCGTCCGGGGCGGCCCAGGCCGGTGGTCCGGCCACCGACGCGGGCGAGATCACCATGTACTACCAGCCACAGATCGCCATCGCCACCGGCGAGGTGGTCGGCGTCGAGGCCCTGCTGCGCTGGCGGCACCCGCGGCGGGGCATGGTCGACCCGGAGGAGCTGATCCGGGTGGCCGAGCAGAGCGCGGTGATGCGGCTGCTCACCCGGCGGGTCGTCGACGACGTGGTGGAGCAGCTCGCGAAGTGGTCGGCGGCCGGCATCGGGCTGCGGGCCGCGCTGAACGTCAGCGTCCGGGACCTGCACACCGGGGAGATCGCCGACCAGATCGCCGACCGCCTTTCCCGGTACGGCGTACCGCCGCAGCGGTTGCAACTGGAGATCACCGAGGGCGCCCTGATGGCCGACCCGCGCCGGGTGCTGGCCACCATCGCCCGGCTGCACCGGATCGGGGTCGGTATCGCGCTGGACGACTTCGGCACCGGCTACTCGTCGTTGCAGCACCTGCGCCGGCTTCCGCTCTCCGAGGTGAAGGTCGACCGCTCGTTCGTCCTCGGGATGGCCGAGGACGCCGACGACGCCGCGATCGTCCGGTCGATGATCGAGCTGGCCGGGGCGCTCGGGCTGCGGGTGGTCGCCGAGGGGGTCGAGGACGAGCGGACCTGGCGGATGTTGTACGCGGCCGGCTGCGACGCCGCGCAGGGCTGGTTCTACGCCCGCCCGATGCCGGCCGAGGAACTCGTCGGCTGGCTGGCCCGCTACCGCCCGGTGCGGCCGGCCGGCGGCCCGGACGGCGACCTGCCGCGCCGCCCGACCCGGTGACCCGGCCCGCCGCGCGGAGATCCGACCGGTGGCGGGAGGGGGAGTCGGGGACGCGCCGCCGGGGCGGAACAATAGACTCGCTCCGGTCACCGCGCGTCACGCTCCACCGCCGCGTGGCACACCGCCCGGAGGAAGCAGCACAGTCACGAAGGGGGCACTGATGGCCGCCATCTCCCGCGAGGAGGTCGCGCACCTGGCGCGACTGTCGCGGCTCGCCGTCACGGAGGAGGAGCTGGACACCTTCGCCGGTCAGCTCGACGTGATCCTCCAGGCGGTCGCCCAGGTCGGCGAGGTCGCCGCCGCGAACATTCCGCCGACCTCGCACTCGGTGCCGCTGACCAACGTCCTGCGCGAGGACGTGGTGACGCCGTGCCTGACCCCGGAGGAGGCGCTGTCGGGCGCGCCCGACGCCGAGGAGCAGCGGTTCCGCGTACCGCGGATCCTGGATGAGGATGTGGCGTCATGACCCAGACCGATCTGACCAGAATGACCGCGACGGAGATCGCCGGCCTGGTGGCCGCGGGCGAGACCTCCGCCGTCGAGGTCACCCGGGCCCACCTGGACCGGATCGCCGCGGTCGACGACCGGGTGCACGCCTTCCTGCACGTGGACGCCGAGGGCGCGCTGGCCGCCGCCCGTGCGGTGGACGAGCGCCGCGTCGCGGGCGAGCGGCTCGGCCCGCTGGCCGGGGTGCCGGTCGCGGTCAAGGACGTGCTCACCACCAAGGGCGTGCCGACCACCGTCGGCTCGAAGATCCTGGAGGGCTGGCGCCCGCCGTACGACTCGACGATCGTGCGGCGGCTGCGCGAGGCCGGCACGGTGATGCTCGGCAAGACCAACATGGACGAGTTCGCGATGGGCTCCTCCACGGAGTACTCCGCGTACGGCCCGACCCACAACCCGTGGGACCTGAGCCGGATCCCGGGCGGCTCCGGCGGCGGCAGCGCGGCGGCGCTGGCCGCGTACGAGGCGCCGCTGGCGATCGGCTCGGACACCGGCGGCTCGATCCGCCAGCCGGGCGCGGTCACCGGCACCGTCGGGGCGAAGCCGACGTACGGCGGCACCTCCCGCTACGGCCTGGTGGCGTTCTCCTCCTCGCTGGACACCCCCGGCCCGTGCGCCCGTACCGTGCTCGACGCGGCGCTGCTGCACGAGGTGATCGGCGGGCACGACCCGGCCGACTCCACCTCCATCCCGCAGCCGGTGCCGGACGTGGTGGCGGCGGCGAAGCGCGGCGCGACCGGCGACCTGACCGGGGTGAAGCTCGGCATCGTCAGCGAGTTCGTCGGCGAGGGCGCCGAGCCGGGCGTCATGGCCGCGTTCCGCGAGTCGGTCGACACGCTGACCAAGCTGGGCGCCGAGATCGTCGAGGTGTCCTGCCCGAACTTCCGGTACGCCTTGCCGGCGTACTACCTGATCGCGCCGAGCGAGTGCTCCTCCAACCTGGCCCGGTTCGACGGCGTCCGGTTCGGCCTGCGGGTCGGCGACGACGGCAACCGGTCGCTGGAGGAGGTCATGTCGCTGACCCGGGAGGCCGGCTTCGGCCCCGAGGTCAAGCGCCGGATCATGATCGGCACATACGCGCTCTCGTCGGGCTACTACGACGCCTACTACGGGCAGGCGCAGAAGGTCCGCACCCTGATCACCCGGGACTTCACCGCCGCCTTCGAGAAGGTCGACGCGCTGATCTCGCCGACCACCCCGTTCGTGGCCTTCCCGGTCGGGGCGCGCACCTCCGACCCGTACCAGATGTACCTGGCCGACCTGTTCACCATCCCGACCAACCTGTACGGCGGCCCCGGCATCTCGGTGCCGTGCGGACTCTCCGACGGGCTGCCGGTCGGCCTGCAGGTCATGGCCCCGACGATGGCCGACGACCGGATGTACCGGGTCGCCGCCGCGCTGGAGTCCACGGTCGGCACGTTCACCCCACCGGCGCTGTAGCACATGACGCGGCTCACCGGCGCCGGCGACTTCCGCCAGCGCCGGTCCCGTCCGGTCGGCAGGTACCTCGGCGAGTGGCCGAGGTGGGCGGTCCGGGCGGGCGGTCGCCGGTCAGGCCAGGCCGCGGCGCCCGGCCTGCAGCCCGGCCTGGAAGCGGGTGCGGGCACCGAGGGCGGTGAGCAGAGCGGACGAGCGGCGCCCCAGCGTGCGTACGCTCACCCCCAGTTCGCGGGCGATGGCCTCGTCCTTCAGGCCGGTGGCGAGCAGTTGCAGCAGCCGCAGGTCCAGGTCGTCGGCCCCGGTCGCGGGCTGCTCCGGATCCCAGGCCGGCAACGGCGTGGCCTGCGCCCAGAGCAGTTCGAAGAGCTTCACCAGCGCCGACACCACCATCGGCGCGCGCACCACCAGCGCCGCGTCCACGGCGCGTTCGCTGGCCAGTGGCAGCAGCGCCACGGACCGATCGCCGATCGCCAGCTTGAGGGGCACGTCGGTGTGTACCCGGGCCTGCTCTCCCACGGCCACCGAGGCCATCGCCTGCTCGAAGGCGCCGGGCAGTTCGAAGGCCTCCGGGGCGTAGATCCCGCGCACGCTGGCGTCCCGGCCGAGCAGATCGTTCTCGGACATGTTCGCGGACGCCACCTCCTGGGCGTACGGCGGGCGATCCAGGACCAGTAGCTCCTTCGTCACGCCGTGCGTGAGCTGGACGAACTGAGCCTCGACGGCCGCCCGGCCGGTGACGATCTCGAGCAGCTGGTCCGGCCTGGTGAGCTGCTCCTGCGGGAATTCCTCCGCCATCCGCTCGGCGGCGCGGCGTACCTTGGTGAACTCCTCGGTGCGCCGCACGACCAGGGCGTTCACGGCGACGTCCGGGCGCGTCGCCACCAGGCGGGTCTCCGTGCCGACCAGGCGGCTGACGAAGCCGAGGTCCTCCAGCCGTTCGGTGGCCGCACGGACGACGCGGAGGCTCTCCCCGATCTGCTGGGCGAGCTCCGGCACCTTCGACTGTCGTCTTTCCAGGAGGGCCAGGTAGACCGACTCCTCCACCGGGGTCAGACCCAACGACTCGAACACCCCGAGCCCCTCCCGTTCGTGCGGTGACCGATCCAGGCCATGGCCGGGCTCGGTCACCCGCAACTGTGGCGATCGGAGCACGTCCACGTCTAGACATGCTTCATGATCTTCTCCCGACTGAAGGGCGGTGCCCTGGTACTGGCCGTTACGGCCGCCGGCGCCGTCAATCTCTCCACCGCAGTCCCCGCCGCCGCTGACGACGGCTGGCACCGCCCGCAGTGCGGCGTGGTGCAGGGCGACGGCTCGGCGACGTTCACCCGCTCCGGCGGCGCGTTCCTGAGTCCCACCACGACCGCGCTCACCCCGGTCGCCTACACCAAGCTCACCGCGCTGAACACGCCGGACACCCTGGTCGCCATCTCGAAGCGGTCGATCCAGCGCTCCACCGACGCCGGCTGCAACTGGCAGCAGATCGCCACCACGCAGCTGGACCTGGCGGCGTACGACGTCGCCGCCGGGCCGGACGGGCACGCGTACGTGTACGGCATCAACGATCAGCCGATCTACCGGGTGCAGGGCGACCAGGTCAGCGAGGTCGACGGCCCGGTACCGTACGACGGCGTGGTCGCGCTGGCGGTGGACCCGACCGACGCGCGGGTCCTGCGGGTGGTCAGCAAGGCCGGGCAGATCTACGACTCCGTGGACGGTGGCGCCACCTGGGCTCCGGTGGGGGCGCTGGTCGGGACGGACCAGTTCCTCTACGAGGCGGCGATCGATCCGAGTGATCGCGACCACGTCATCGCCGGCACCATGAGCAACGGCAGCTTCGTGACGTTCGACGGCGGCCGTAGTTGGCTGCGGTCGTCCGGGGTCGGGGCCACTGGGCGCGCGAACGGCTTCTCCGTGGCCTTCTCTCCGGCTGACCCGCGGACGGTGTGGCTGGAGGGCTACGACCTCAGCCTGAACGACAATTCCGCGCGGCGCATCTGGCGCTCGACCGACGGCGGGCGCAGCTTCCTGTCGGTCCTCGACGGCACGCAGGCCACGTTGATCAACGGCACCCCCATGTGGCCCAGCCCGGTCGACCCCGACGTGCTGTACTTCGCGTTCGGCACGTGGTGGGGTGGCTACGGCACCGACCTCTACCGGTACGAGGCGTCGACCGGCCGGCTGACCTCGCAGCATAACCCGCACGACGGTATTGCCAGCGTCGCCTTCAACCCGGCCGACCCGCGCGTGATGTACCTCGGCCTGGTCGAGGAACGCTGACCCGGGCGCCCGCCCGGGGATCGCTCCTCGGGCGGGCCGCCGGGGGCGGGCCGGGGCACGGACGAGCCCGGATGCAAACCCGGGCGTGGTGAGCCCAGCCAACCCCATTAGGCTGGACCGGTTCCGTCCGGATCGCGCCTGGAGCTCAGATGACGACGACACTGCCCGCGTACGACGAGGTCGTCGCGCGCTTCGAACCGGTGATCGGCCTGGAGACCCACGTCGAGCTGGGCACGAACACCAAGATGTTCTGCGGCTGCCCGACCGACTTCGGTGGCGCGCCGAACACCCGGGTCTGCCCGGTCTGCCTCGGTCTGCCCGGCTCGCTGCCGGTGGCCAACAAGGCGGCCATCGAGGCGACCATCCGGATCGGCCTGGCGCTGAACTGCTCCATCGCCGAGTGGTGCCGGTTCGCCCGGAAGAACTACTTCTACCCGGACATGCCGAAGAACTTCCAGATCAGCCAGTACGACGAGCCGCTCTGCGTCGACGGCTACCTGGACGTCGAGGTGAACGGCGAGCTGGTGCGGATCGGCATCGAGCGGGTGCACCTTGAGGAGGACACCGGCAAGACGCTGCACGTCGGCGGCGCCACCGGCCGGATCCACGGCGCGACCGAGTCGCTGGTCGACTACAACCGGGCCGGCATCCCGCTGGTGGAGATCGTCACCAAGCCGGTCGCCGGCACCGGAGCGCTCGCCCCCGAGGTGGCCCGGGCGTACGTCACCGAGCTGCGCGACGTGATCCGCTCGCTGGGCGTCTCCGACGTGCGGATGGAGGAGGGCTCGCTGCGCTGCGACGTCAACACGTCGCTGAACCTGCCCGGCCAGGAGTGGGGCACCCGCACCGAGACCAAGAACGTCAACTCGCTGCGCTCGGTCGAGCGGGCGGTCCGCTCGGAGATGCTGCGGCAGGCCGCCGTCCTCGACGCCGGCGGCCGGATCACGCAGGAGACCCGGCACTTCCACGAGGACACCGGGGACACCACCCCGGGCCGGTCCAAGGAGACCGCGACCGACTACCGGTACTTCCCGGAGCCGGACCTGGTGCCGCTCGCGCCGGACCCGGCCTGGGTCGCCGAGCTCAAGGCCGCCCTGCCGGAGCTGCCCCGGCTGCACCGGCGCCGGCTGCAGGAGCAGTGGGGCCTGTCCGACCTGGACATGCAGTCGGTGCTCAACGCCGGCGCGGTCGAGCTGATCGAGCAGACGGTGGCCGCCGGGGCGAGCCCGGCCGCCGCCCGCAAGTGGTGGCTCGGCGAGCTGTCCCGGCGGGCCAACGAGACCGGCGTGGAGCTGGCCGACGCCGGGGCCACCCCGGCGCAGGTCGCCGAGCTGCAGGGCCTGGTGGACGCCGGCAAGCTCAACGACAAGCTGGCCCGTACCGTGCTGGAGGGCGTGGTCGCGGGCGAGGGCAGTCCGACCGAGATCATGAACAACCGGGGCCTGGAGGTGGTCTCCGACACCGGCGCGCTCACCGCCGCCGTGGACGAGGCGATCGCCGCCAACCCCGACATCGCCGAGAAGGTCCGCAGCGGCAAGGTCGCGGCGGCCGGCGCCCTGGTCGGCGCGGTCATGAAGACCACCCGCGGCCAGGCCGACGCCAAGACCGTCCGCGAGCTGATCCTGTCCCGCCTCGGCGCCCAGGCCTGACCCACCCCGCCCAGCCGGCGTAGCGCCACCCCACCCCTCGCGAGGCGTCAACGGCGACGCCTGGATGGAGCCACCGTGAACGACCAGCCGTCCCGCACCGACCTGGAGGTCCTCGACGAGATCCAGCGCCGGGTGCTCTGGCTCGCCACCCGGATCGTCGACGCGGCCAACCACGACCGCGACACCGGCGACGGGGTGAAGGTCGGCGGGCACCAGGCGTCGAGCGCCTCGCTGGTCACCGCGATGACCGCGCTGTGGTTCGCGCACCTGGACGCCGAGGACCGGGTGGCTGTCAAGCCGCACGCCTCGCCGGTGTTCCACGCCATCCAGTACCTGCTGGGCAACCTGGACCGCTCCTACCTGACCCGGCTGCGCGCCCGGGGCGGCCTCCAGTCGTACCCGTCGCGGACCAAGGACCCGGACGAGGTGGACTTCTCCACCGGCTCGGTCGGGCTGGGTGCGGCGGCCCCGCTGTTCGCCGCGGCCACCCGGCGCTACGTCGACGCGCACTTCGGGCCCCGCCCGCGGTCCCGGTTCGTCGCCCTGATCGGCGACGCCGAACTGGACGAGGGGAACATCTGGGAGGCGGTGGCCGACCCGGCCACCACCGGGCTGGGCAACGTCATGTGGCTGGTCGACTTCAACCGCCAGTCGCTGGACCGGGTGGTGCCCGGGGTGCGGATCAACCAGTGGCGCGGGCAGTTCGAGGCGGCCGGCTGGCACGTGGTCGAGGTCAAGTACGGCCGCCGGCTCGCCGAGGCGTACGCCCGGCCGGGCGGCGATGCGCTGCGGGCCTGGATCGACGCGATGCCCAACGAGCAGTACCAGTCGCTGTTCGGGCTCGCCGGGGCGGCGCTGCGCAAGCAGTTCCTCGACGGCGCGCCGGACGGGATCGCGGCGTTCATCGCCGACATCCCCGACGAGGAGCTGGGGCCGCTGGTCACCGACCTCGGCGGGCACGACCTGGCGGCGCTGCTCGACGCGTACGCCCAGTGCGACGCGGTCACCGACCGGCCCAGCGTGGTCTTCGCGTACACGGTGAAGGGGTGGGGGCTGCCGATCGCCGGCAACCCGCGCAACCACTCGGCGCTGCTCAGCACGGAGCAGGTCGACGCGCTGCGCGCCGCGCACGGCCTGACCCCGGAGACCGAGTGGGACCGCCTCGACCCGGCGTCCCCGGCCGGCATCCGGGCCGGCGAGCGCCGGGAGGCGCTGTCCCGCGCGCCGCGCGAGCGGGCGCTGGGTGTCACCGTCCCGGAGAGCACCCGGGTACGCGCCAACAAGCCCATCTCCACCCAGGAGGTCTTCGGCCGGGTGCTGGTGGACCTGGCCCGCGATCCACAGGTCGGCCGCTACCTGGTGACCACCGCCCCGGACGTGGCCACCTCCACCAACCTCGCCGGCTTCATCAACAAGACCGGGGTGTTCGCCCCGACGGAGCAGCGCTCCTGGACCGAGGACCGGATGCTGCGCTGGACCGAGAGTCCCGCGGGCCAGCACATCGAGCTGGGCATCTCGGAGATGAACCTGTTCCTGCTGCTCGGCCAGCTCGGCCTCGCCTGGGACCTCTCCGGCCAGCCGCTGCTGCCGGTCGGCACGGTCTACGACCCGTTCGTGCTGCGCGGGCTGGACGCCTTCCTGTACGGCACCTACTCCGGCTCCCGGTTCGTGGTCGCAGGCACCCCGTCCGGGATCACCCTCGCCCCGGAGGGCGGCGCCCACCAGTCCACCATCACCGCCTCGGTGGGGCTGGAACTGCCCGGCGTGACCTTCGTCGAGCCCGCGTACGCGGCCACCCTGGACTGGCTGCTCTGCGACGCGCTGGGCCAGATCGCCGGTGGGGCGAGCCCGTCGGCTACCGCCGCCCCGGCCGAGGACGGGGCGTACTACTTCCGGCTCAGCACCCGCCCGATCGACCAGGGGCCCTTCGAGGCGGCCCGGGCCCGGCTGGGCGACGCGGTGCTGCGCCGGCAGGCGGTCGCCGGGGCGTACCGGCTGGTCGACGCGCATCAGGCGTACCCGCACCTGGTGGACGCCCCGGTGGTGCAGCTGGCCGCCTCGGGCGCGGTGCTGCCGGAGGTGCTGGCGGCGGCGGCCGAACTCGCCGAGGAGGGCATCGCCGCGCACGTGGTGGACGTGACCAGCCTGGACCGGCTCTACCGGGCCTGGCAGCGCACCCTGCGCCAGGGCGTCCGCACGGCCACCGTGCCGAGCGTGCCGGGCGCGCTGCGCACCGCGTTCGCCGACCGGGTGCCGGTGGTGACCGTGCACGACGCCGCCTCGCACGCGATGGCCTGGCTCGGGTCGGCACTCGGCGCCCCGGCGGTGCCGCTCGGGGTGGACGAGTTCGGCCAGTCCGGCAGCGTCGGAGAGCTGTACGAGCTGCACGACCTGCTCCCGGGCAGCATCGTCAATGCCGCCCTCGCCGCCCTCTCCCTGCGCTGACCCGGACCTGGGGAGCCCTGGCTCCGGCCTTCCGGCGGTGGTCCGAGCGCCGGCCCGGGCCGCACGCGCACGGCACGAGGCCGAATCAGCGGGTCGGGGTGGGGGTGACCGGGACCGGGGCGCCCGCCTTCGGGTTCTCCACGATGTGCCGCTCCAGGTTCACCTGGGCCTGGCCGGTGCCGCCCACGGTGATGTCGTCGTACGCCTGGAGCAGCTTGTCCTTGTCGAAGTAGAGCACGCTCATGGTCAGCGGGGTGGGCTTCTCGCCCTCCAGGCCGCGCAGCCCGGCGCCGCCGGTGGAGCCCTGCACCATCAGCTGGGTCGGCATCTTCCCGGCCACCTCCGGCAGCTTCGACACCTGCCGGTTGTGCGTGTGCCCGGCGAGCACCAGCGGGCAGGTCCCGGAGAGCGGGCCCGCGGAGGCCGGGTCGTGCACCAGCGCGATGTTCACCGGCCGCGGCGAGCTGCGTACGGTCGCCGCCAGTTGCTCGCCGGCGCCGATGACCTGGTCGGCGACCTGCTTGGTGAGGCCGCTGCCGGCCGGCGAGGTGTTCTTGTCGGGCGTGAAGCGCGGGTCGCCGATGCCGGCGATGGTGAGCCCGGCGACGGTCGTGGTGCTGTTGTTCAGCACGATCGCGTTGGGCTGCCGGGCCACCGCGGCGGCGGTCCGGCCCGAGTCGTGGTTGCCTCGGATGAAGACGTACGGCTTCCGCAACAGCCCGATCGACCCGACGTAGTTGGCCTCCGGCTCGCTGCCCCAGTCGGTGATGTCACCGGTGTCGATCACCACGTCGATGCCGAACTGCTCCACCACCGTGCGGATCAGCTGCCAGCCGGTCGGGTTGAGGTGCATGTCGGAGACGTGCAGCACCCGGGTGGTGTCGGGCGCCGGCTCGTACACCGGCAGCGCCGACACCGTGGTGTAGAGCTGGCTGACGTTGCCGACGAGCCGCTGGAGCTGTTCGGCGTACCGGGTGTAGTCGTTGGCGATCCGGCGTGCGTCACCGACGATCGCCGGGGCGTTGACCAGCAGCCCCTCGTAGCGCGGCTCCTCGATGGCCTGCGGGCGCAGGGTGGCCGCGGCGGCACCGAGGCTGCCGCCGGTGACCAGCAGCGCGAGCGTGCCGGCCCACGCCGCCCGCCGGGTGTTCCGGAACACCAGCAGGGCGAGCGCCAGGGTGGCCAGCACGGCGGAGGCGACGGTACGCAGGCCGAGCCGCATCACCCCCTCGCGGACGTCGTCGACGGCGGACTGGCTCGCCCGGTTGATGCTGGCCGGGTCGTCGAGCAGCGCCTGGGTGCGCCCCTGGTCGAGCGCGCCCAGCTCCACGGTCAGGTGGGTCGGCCCGTCGTGGCTGTCCAGCAGCAGCGCGCCCAGCGGCGGGACGTCCACGGTGGTGCTTCCGCTGGCCGCCGGCGCGACCCGCAGGTCGGCGTGGAACGGGCCGATGTCGGTGCTGACCCGCCCGCCGGCGAGCACCCCGATCACCACCCCGACCAGCGTGACGGCCAGCACGGCCAGGGTCATCCCCAGCATGCGCAGCGGGCGGCGCCAACTGGTCCGGGTGGCCGGCCGCGCGCCGAACGGCACGTCGTGGACACGTCCGGTCGCCGGGGTCTCCTCGTCCCCGGTCCCGTGCTGCTCGTTCTGCTGCCCGTCCATGAGTTACCGACCTGCCCAGTTGAGGATCTTGACAAACCCGCGTGCCGTCAGCTCCGGCCGGCCCCGCCGCCGGCGAAGACCAGCCGCAGCAGGCGGTCGTCCTCCGGTGCCGGGTCGCCCCGCCCGTCGTGGTTGGAGGTGCTCACCCAGAGCGATCCGTCCGGGGCGGCGGCCACCGCGCGGAGTCGGCCGTACCGGTTGGTCAGCAGCTCCCGCGGCTGGCCGAGGACGGTGCCGGTGTCGGTCAGCTCGACCAGCCAGAGCCGCTTGCCGCGCAGGCACCCAGTGACCAGCACCCGGTCCACCGCCGCCATCCCGGAGCAGGACGCGTCCGAGGTCGCCCACTGGACGATCGGGTTGACGAAGCGCTTGTCGTCCTCGCGCCCCTCGACCTGCGGCCACCCGTAGTTGCGGCCCTTGGTGATCTCGTTGATCTCGTCCCAGGTGTTCTGGCCGAACTCGACGGCGTACATCCGCTTGCCGGCGTCCCAGGCCAGGCCCTGCACGTTCCGGTGCCCGAAGGACCAGACGGGGGAGTCGGGGAACGGGTTGCCGGGGGCCGGCTTGCCGTCGGTGCTGATCCGGAGGATCTTGCCACCGAGCCGCTTCGGGTCCTGCGACTGCGGCCGGTCACCGGCGTCGCCCGTGCTGGCGTAGAGCCGCCCGTCCGGGCCGAAGGCGAGCCCGCCGCCGTTGTGGATGCCGGCCTTGGGGATGCCGGTCAGGATCGGCGTCGGTTCCTCGCCGAGCCGGAGCCGGGCGATCCGGTTGTCCCGCTCCGTGGTGTAGTAGACGAAGACCGCCCGGTCCTTGGCGTAGTCGGGGGAGACCGCGATCCCCATCAGGCCGCCCTCGCCGGCCGCGGCGACGTCGGCGATGGTCTGCACCGCGGTGACCTTCAGCCCGTCCGGCCCCGACTCGGGGCCGACCTTGAGGATCCGGGCGGTGTCCCGCTCGGTGACCAGCGCGCCGCCGTCGGGCAGGAAGGCGATCCCCCACGGCACCCGCAGCCCCTTGGCCAGCACGGTGGTGACCACCTGCTGGCCGGCCCCGCCGGGGCTGGCCGAGGCCGAGGGCGTGGGGAGGTTGGGTGGCTCGCCGGCCGGGTCGGGCTCCGGCTCGCCGAAGCTGCAGCCGGTCGCCGCCAGCAGCAGCGCCGCGCACGGCGCCGCGAGGGCCGCCCGGAGGCGGCGGGTGCGAGGGTACGGGGGACGGGCGCTCACCGGCCCAAGGTTAGCCCGCCGACGCCCGGAAACCGGGCCCGACGGAGCCGACCCGCGCCGCGCGGGTCAACGGGCCCGGACGGCGAGCAGCGCGACGTCGTCCTCGCGGCTCTGCGCCCCGGCCAGCAGCAGGTCGCAGAGCTCGGCCAGGGGCAGGCCGTGGGTGCCGGCCAGCCGGTCGAGCAGCTCGGCCGTGCCGTGGTCGATGGACCGGTCCCGGCGTTCCACCAGACCGTCGGTGTAGAGCAGCAGCGTGTCGCCCGGGGCCAGCCCGGCGGTCCGGGTGGTCCGGGGCACCGGCCGGGCCAGTCCGAGCAGCGGCTCCGGCGGTCCGGCGAGCGCCTGGACGGTCCCGTCGGCGCGCACCACCAACGGGGCGGGGTGCCCGGCGTTGCACCAGCTGACCGACCAGCCGCCCGGGTCGTCCCGCCGGAGCCGGACCAGGGTGGCGGTGGCGGCGGTGGGGATGCACAGCCCCCGGATCACCCCGTCCAGGTGGGTCATCAGCTCGCCCGGGGCGTCCGGTCGGCCGAAGGCGTTGCCCCGGACCAGGTTGCGCAGCTGCCCCATGGTCGCCGCCGCCTCGATGTCGTGGCCGGCGACGTCCCCGATGGCCGCGACGAGGTCGCCGTCCGGCTGGACGAACGCGTCGTACCAGTCGCCGCCGACCTCCACCCGGTCGGCCGCCGGCTGGTAGCGGGCGGCCAGTTCCAGGTCCCGGGTGGCCGGCAGCGCCGGCAGCATGCTGTGCTGCAGCACGTGGGCGACGTGCCGCTGCTCGCCGTACATCGAGCTGTTGCCGATCGCCTGCCCGGCGCGGCGGCCGACGTCCAGCGCGGTGAGCAGATCGCCGTCGTCGAAGGTCCGCCGCCCCGGGCCGTTGACCAGGGTGATGCAGCCCAGTACCCGGCCGCGCCCGGCGTCGCTGACCGGCACGCTCAGGTGGGAGGCGAAGCCGGCCCGGGCCGCGATCTCCGGCATCTCCGGCCCGATCGTGCCGCGCCGGACGTCGCCGAGGGTGCCGTCGGTGCCCAGCACCGGCCGGCCGGTACGCAGCACCGCGCGGGTGATCGACTCCGGGGCGAGCCGGGTGCGCATCAGCTCGGCGAAGCGGGCCACGTCCGCCGCGCGGGCCGGGTCCCGGTGGGTGGCGAACACCTCCCGGGGCGTCCCGTCCGGGCCGACCAGGGTCACCAGGCACCAGTCGGCCAGCAGGGGGACCATGGTGTCGCCGAGCCGGCCGAGCGCGGTGGTCAGCTCCAGGGTCCCGGCCAGCGTCTCGCTCAACCCGGCCAGCAGCGCCAACCGGTCGTGCGCCTCCTCCGCCCGCCGCCGGGCCTGCTCGGCGCCGTCCAGCGCGATCCGCAGCCGCAGCTCGGACGAGCAGGCGGCGGCCAGGTCGGCGAGCGTGCGCAGCTGGCCGGGGGTCCAGTCGCGCGGCTTGCTGTCGATGGCGCAGAGCGCGCCGAGGACCCGGCCCTGCAGGTCGGTCAGCGGCATCCCGGCGTACGCGACCACGCCCAGGTCGGGCACCGCCAGGTTGTCCCGCACCCGGGGATGCAGGCGGGCGTCCGGCAGCACCATCGGCGTCTCGAGGTCGACGACGTGCTGGCAGAGCGAGTGGCTCAGCGGGGTCTGCCGGCGGGTGCCCCAGGGCTCCGGAAGGCCGACCGCCCCGGGAAAGAACTGCCGGTCGGCGGAGACCAGGGAGACCAGCGCCACCGGCACGTCGAGCAGGTCGCCGACCAGCCGGGCGAACCGGTCGAACGCCTCGTCCGGCGCGGCGGCCAGGCCGGTCTCGTCCAGCGACCGCAGCCGGCCGGGGTCGGTCAGCGCGGGGATCGCAACGGCGCGCGGGGTGCGCTGTTCACGGGGGCCGTCGGTCATCGGGCACCTGTCTGGCGGGAGCGGCGGAGGGAGGCCGACCGGCGCTCCGGCCACCCGTTATACCCCGGCCGTCCGCCGCCGACTCGTGCCGCCGGACGGTCGCGTCGGTCACTGTCGGGGGGCGCCCGTTCGGGTGCCCGGCCCCGCCCCGACCGCCCCACGGCCGGAGCGGGGGCCTATCGTCGGCGGGCGTGAAGGTATGGATCCCGCACGAGGCCGGACGCGCGCTCCTCGGCGAGCTGCCCCCGGGCGTCACCGTCGAGGTGGTCGAGGACCCGACCCGGCTTCCCTCGGACGTGGCCGACGTCCGGTTCTGGGTGCCGCCGTTCCTGGCCGGCCCGACGGCCACCGCGCTGGTCCGCGAGCTGCCGGACCTCGAGGTGGTGCAGTTGCTCTCCGCCGGCGCGGACGCCTGGGTCGGCCGGATCCCGGCGGGGGTGACGCTCTGCGACGCGCGGGGAGTGCACGACCCGTCCACCGCCGAGTGGGTGGTCGCCGCGATCCTGTCCCAGCTGCGCGCCTTCCCCACGTTCGCCCGGGCCCAGGCCCGCCGGGAATGGGCGTACGACGCGGTGGCCCCGACCGACGAGCTGGCCGGCAAGCGGGTGCTGATCGTCGGGGCGGGTTCGATCGGCTCGGCGGTGCGGGCCCGGCTCGCCCCGTTCGAGGTCGGCTTCACCCTGGTCGCCCGCACCGCGCGCCCCGACCAGGGGGTGTACGGCGTCGACGAGCTGCCGCGGCTGCTGCCGGAGGCGGACGTGGTGGTGCTGCTGGTGCCGCTGACCGAGCAGACCAGGGGACTGGTCGACGAGAAGTTCCTCGCCGCGATGCGGGACGGCGCGCTGCTCGTCAATGCCGCCCGCGGGCCGGTCGCCCGGACCGACGCGCTGGTCGCCGAGCTCTCCACCGGCCGGATCTCCGCCGCGCTGGACGTCACCGACCCGGAGCCGCTGCCCGCCGACCACCCGCTCTGGGCGATGCCGAACGTGCTGCTCACCCCGCACGTGGCCGGCTCGGTGCGCGGGCTGCTGCCGCGGGCGTACCGGCTGGTGGGCGACCAGGTGCGACGGTTCGTGGCCGGTGAACCGCTGATCAACGCGGTGGTCGACGGCTACTGAGCCGCCGCTCGCCGGTGCTCAGCCGGCCGACTCCGGCAGGGCCTGCCCGGTGGCCGAGACCAGCCGGGGCAGGTCCGCGCCGCGTACCGCAGGCAGCACCACCTGCTGCCCGTCGTCGAGCCGGGCGACCGCCCGCCCGCGCGGATCGGTGGCCAGTTCCACGACGTGGTCCCAGCCGATCCGGCGCTGCCCGGTGAGCGCCCGCAGGCGCAGCTCCCGGGTATCGGCGTCGGTGCCGGCCCGCCACGCCCAGACCGCCACCGCCAGCGGCACGAGCAGCACCGGCACCAGATACCAGCGCGCGCTGGCCAGCGGCAGGGCGCCGATGGCGGCGATGATCGCGGCGACCAGGATCGCCTGGTTGTACCGGAAGCGGACGGTGTCGGAGCGGCTCACCCCCCGATGATCCCACCTCCGGCCGGCGCGGTTCCGCCCGGGCGGGAAGCCGGTGCGTGCCGACTCCGACAGTGGCGCAGGTCACTGTCCGGTGCCCGTCACCCGGCCGGCCCGCGGGTCGTTCGACTCAGGTGGGCGGCGGACTCCCTGCTCCGCACCCCGTACCGCCGCCGCGCCCCGCACCGCCCCGTGCCCCCCTCACGAAGGCGATCGCCGTGCCCCCTCCGTACCCCTCCCACCCCGTACCGCCGGCGGACCATCGCCTGCTGCGCCACGCCGCCGACGCGGCCGGCCCGGCGGTGGCGCTGGTACTCGCCGGCTGGCTGCTGCTGCCCGGCGCGCTCGCCGGCCCCGCCCGGCTCGCCGCGGCGGTGGCGCTCGGCGCGTCGGCCGCCTGCGCGCTCACCACGCTGACCGAGGCCTACCGGTACGGCGGGGTCGGGCGCTGCCAGGTGGTCGGGGCGCTCAGCCTGCTCACGCTGGTCGTGCTGGCCGCCGGGCACCAGCTCCGGGCCGGCGCGGTGCCGGACCCGACCGCCGTCCTGCTCGCCCTCGCCGTCGTGCCGCCGCTGGTCCTTCGCCAACTGCTCACCGCCGCCCGGCGGCGGGCGCCGGCCGCTGACGTACCGACGGCCGACGGCCGGCCGCCGGCGCCCGGGGACCGGGCGGAGCTGATGCGGGCCCTCGACGCGCTGCGGGACGCGCCCGGGCCGTCCGGGGCGCTGCTGGTCGTCGAACTGACCGCCGAGGGTTCGGGGCACGCGGTCCGCGAGGACGTGCTGGCCGAGGCCGGCCACCGGGCTCGCGCGGTGCTCGGCCCCCGGGACCTGTTCGCCGACCCGAGCGGCGCCGGGTTCGCCGTGCTTACCGCCGCCGGCCCGGTGCTGGCGTACGCGCTCGGCACCCGGTTGCTGGCCGCGCTCACCCAGCCCTACCAGGTGCCCGGGGCGGAGCTGCGGCTGCGGGCGAGCATCGGGCTGGCCGAGATCGACGGGTCCGGCCCCGAGGACGTGCTGCGCCAGGCCGACCTGGCCCGGCGACGGGCCGTCCAGCTCGGCCGGGACCGGGTCGAGTGGTACGACGCCTACCTGGAGGAGCAGCTGGTCCGCCGGCTGGACCTGGAGCGGGAGCTGCCCGGGGCGCTCGCCCGGGGCGAGTTGGACCTGGTCTACCAGCCGGTGATCGGGCTGGCCGACCGGCTGCCGGTCGGCACCGAGGCGCTGCTGCGCTGGCGCAGCCCGGTGCTCGGCACCGTCCTGCCGGCCGAGCTGCTGCCGGTGGCCGAGGACCTGGACATCGTGGGCGAGCTGGGCTGCTGGGTGCTGGACCGGGCCTGTCGCCAGCTCGCCGCCTGGTCCACCGGCGGCCGGGAGCTCTGGATGGCGATCAACGTCAGCGTCCGCGAACTGGTCTCGCCGGACTTCGTGCCGCGTACCGCGGCGGTGCTGGACGCGTACGGGATGCCGCCGGACCGGCTGGTGGTCGAGGTGGCCGAGCCGCGGGTGGGCGCCGAGCTGCCCACCGTGGTCGCCCGGCTGGCCGGGTTGCGCTCGCTCGGCATCCGCACCGCGCTGGACGACTTCCGGCCCGAGCACGCCTCGCTCGCCCAGCTGCGCCGGCTGCCGATCGATCTGCTCAAGGTCGGCCCGGAGCTGGTCGACCCGGCGGACCCGCAGCGCCCGCTGATCGACGTGGTGGTGAACGTCGGCGAGCGACTGGGGCTGGAAATCGTCGCCGAGGAGCTGGAGTCGCCCGCCCACGTCGACGGGGCGCGCCGGGCCGGCTGCCGGTACGGCCAGGGGTTCGCACTGGCCCGGCCCGCCACCGCGGAGCGGGTCGAGGCGTACTTCGAGGAGTTCCCGTCCGCGTTCCGGTGAGCCTGAACCGGTTCACCGATGCCGCGGCGGTGCCGTGCTCCCGCGCGGGGTGAGGTGCGCCGTCTCGTCCTGCAACCCGGCCGGGGCGGCGCCCCCGATCACCGCCAGCAGCTGCCGCGCGGCGTGCGCGCCGTAGGCCGGGATGTCCCGGCTGAGCGCGGTCAGCGGCGGGTGCACCAGTTGGCAGAGCGGGGAGTCGTCCCAGGCCACGATGGACAGGTCGCCGGGGACGGCGAGCCCCATCTCCTGCGCCACCGACAGGCCGGCTATCGCCATCACGTCGTTGTCGTAGATCACTGCGGTCGGGCGGCCGGCGGAGCTGAGCAGCCGCCGGGTGGCCCGGGCGCCCTCCTCGCCGGTGTAGTCCGACGGGACGGTCACCACGTCGGGCAGCCCGAGCCGCCGGCAGGCCTGCGTGAACGCCTCGGTGCGGATCTCGGTGTGCAGCAGGTCGGGCAGGCCGCCGACCCGGGCGATCCGCCGGTGCCCGAGCGCGACCAGGTACTCCACCGTCTCCACCAGCGCGGCCGCGTCGTCGGACCAGACGCTGGCCAGCCGGCCGGTGCCGCCCGGGCCGCCGATCACCACAGCGGGCAGGCCGAGTTCCTCCAGCACGGGCACCCGGCGGTCGTCGGTGCGCAGGTCGCAGACGAGCACACCGTCCACCCGCCGTTCGCCCCACCAGCGCCGGTAGACCGCGATCTCGGCCGTCGGGTCGGCCACCACCTGGA
This sequence comes from Micromonospora sp. LZ34, assembly GCF_052981855.1. NCBI lineage: Bacteria > Bacillati > Actinomycetota > Actinomycetes > Micromonosporales > Micromonosporaceae > Micromonospora > Micromonospora sp. LZ34. The sequence continues at coordinate 151,639 of NZ_JBRIQN010000006.1, read as the reverse complement.
GGGTGAGGGCGTACGACCGGGCGGCGAGTTCCGCCTCGACGCCGCTGATCAGTTCCATGAAGAACGGCTCGATGCCGAGGGTGCGGGCGGGTCGGCACAGCGCCAGCCCGACCGCCTCGGCGGTGGCGCCGGAGAGCGCCCGGGCCGCGCTGCTGGGGCTGAAGCCGATCTCGGCGGCGATGGCGAGGATCCGCTGGCGGGTGGCCTCGGAGACGCCGGGTTGGCCGTTGAGCGCGTACGACACCGCGCCCTTGGAGACCCCGGCCCGTCGGGCGACGTCGGCGATGGTCGGCCGCTTCACCGGCGTACCCCTCCTCCCTCCCGCCCATGGCGGGCCCCGCGCCGGGTGACCGGCGGGCCTCACGCTACTGCACCCGTGTCTCCACTTATCCGGTTAAGTCAGCGTCTCTCGATGTGCGGGAGTGTTCCCAGCCTTCGGAGGGTGAGATGAGACGGGGCACTTCCCAGCAGGACCGCACGGTAGACTTGAAAGATTCTGCAAGTGCTAAAGTCTTCAGGGCGTGCGGCAAGTGGCCGTGCGGCAGGGGGAGGCGACGGCGTGTCAGTGCCGCTGTACCAGGCAAAGGCCGAGCTGTTCCGCACGCTCGGGCATCCGGTGCGGATCCGGGTGCTGGAGCTGCTCCAGGACGGGCCGAAGCCGGTCCGCGACCTGCTCGCGGCCATCGACGTCGAGGCGTCCAACCTCTCCCAGCAGCTCGCCGTGCTGCGCCGCGCCGGCATGGTCAGCACCTGGCGGGACGGCTCTCTGGTCATGTACGCGCTCAGCACCCCGGACGTGGCCGACCTGCTCGCCGCCGGCCGCCGCATCCTCGGCGCGGTCCTCACCGACCGCGACGGGCTGCTCGGCGAGCTGCGGGCCGACGGGTCCGCCCGGTGAGCGCCGCGGTCGTCCGGGTCCGCGACCGCCTCCTCGGCCTGCTGCCGCAGCCCGCCGACTGGCGGGCGGTGCGCCGCTCACCCCGGCGGGACCTGCTCGCCGGGGTCACCGTGGCCGTGGTGGCGCTGCCGCTGGCCCTGGCCTTCGGCGTCACCTCCGGCCTCGGCGCCCAGGCCGGCCTGGTAACCGCCGTGGTCGCCGGGGCGGTCGCCGCCGTCTTCGGCGGCTCCAACCTCCAGGTGTCCGGCCCCACCGGGGCGATGACCGTGGTGCTGGTGCCGGTGGTGCAGAAGTTCGGCGCCACCGGGGTGCTGATGGTCGGGGCGATGGCCGGGCTGGTCCTGATCGCGCTGGCGCTCGCCCGCCTCGGCCGGTACGTCCGCTACCTGCCGGTGCCGGTCATCGAGGGGTTCACCGCGGGCATCGCGGTGGTCATCGCCCTGCAACAGGTGCCGGCCGCGCTCGGCGTGGCCGACGCGCACGGCGAGCGGGTCTGGGCGGTCGCCGCCGACGCGGTGGTCCGGTTCGCGGCGCACCCCGCGCCGGCGCCGCTCGCGGTGGCCCTCGGCGTCGCCGCGCTCATGCTGCTCGGCGCCCGGTGGCGTCCCGGCCTGCCGTTCTCGCTGATCGGGGTGGCGCTGGCCACCGTGCTCGCGGAGACCGTCCCGGTCGAGCTGGCCCGGATCGGCGCGTTGCCCAGCGGGCTGCCGGCACCGTCGCTGAGCTTCCTCGACCCGGCCGCCGTCGGCGTGCTGCTCCCGTCCGCGCTGGCGGTGGCGGCGCTGGCCGCGCTGGAGAGCCTGCTCTCCGCCACCGTCGCGGACGGCATGACAGTCGGCGAACGGCACGATCCCGACCGGGAACTGTTCGGACAGGGGCTGGCCAACCTGGCCGCCCCGGTGTTCGGCGGGATCCCGGCGACCGCCGCCATCGCCCGGACCGCGGTGAACGTACGCGCCGGCGCAAGCTCGAAGCTGGCGTCACTCACCCACGCCGTCGCGCTCGCCGCCATCGTGCTGGCCGCCGCCCCGCTGGTCGGCCGGATCCCGTTGGCCGCGCTGGCCGGCGTCCTGCTCGCCACCACGATCCGCATGGTCGAGGCGGGTTCGCTGCGGGCGCTGGCCCGGGCCACCCACGGCGACGCCCTGGTGCTCGTGCTCACCTTCACCGTCACCGTGGCGCTCGACCTGGTCACCGCCGTGGCGGTCGGCGTGGGCGTGGCCGTGGTGATCGCCCTGCGGGCGGTGGCCCGCACCGCGCGGGTGGAGCAGGTCCCGCTCGACCGGGGTGAGCACAGCGCAGAGGAGCACGCGCTGCTCGCCGACCACATTGTGGCCTACCGGCTGGACGGACCGCTCTTCTTTGCGGCGGCCCACAACTTCCTGCTCCAGCTCTCGGACGTCGCCCACGTCCGGGTGGTCATCCTGCGGATGTCCCGGGTCTCCACCATCGACGCCACCGGCGCGCAGGTCCTCGGTGACGCCATCCTCCGGCTGCACGGCCGCGGGATCACCGTGCTGCTCTCCGGCATCGCGCCCGGCCACGACCAGGTGCTGGCCGCCCTCGGGGTGGCCGACCAGTTGCGCCACGACGGACTGGTCTTCCCGGACACCCCCAGCGCCATCCGGCACGCCCGGGCCGTCGCGCTCGCCGGGGCCCGGCCGCCCGAGCCCGCGCCCGCCGGCACCACCGGTCGCTGACCACGGTACCGGCGGGCGGGCGCGGGCACTGCCCGACGCGGGCGGTCAGCGCCGGGCGGCGGCGAGCACCTGGCCGACCAGCTCCCCGGAGGTGCCGGAGCGCTCGTACTCGGGCCGGTGCAGGGTGCCGCCCATCAGCGGCCGGGGGTTGCGGTGCACGGCAGGGCTGTCCGAGGGCACTAGCGCGGCGAAGTGGTACTCCTCCGCGCCGGTCGCCTCGATGATCCGGGCGATGTTGCGCGGGGTGATGCCGCCGCCCGGCATGACCACGATCCGCCGCGCGGCCCGGCGGACCAGCTCGGCGATCAGGGGAGCGCCCTCCAGCACGCTCACCTCCTGGCCCGAGGTCAGCACCCGGTCCACCCCCAGCTCGACGAGCTGCTCCAGGGCCTGAAACGGGTCCCGGACCATGTCGAACGCCCGGTGGAAGGTGACGCTGGCGGTGCCGGCCGCCTCGATCAGCTTGCGGGTGGTGGGGACGTCGATGTCGCCCTCGGCGGTCAGCGCCCCGATCACCACGCCGTGCGCGCCGGCCGCCACCGCCGCCTGCACGTCGCGCACCATCGCGTCGACCTCGGCCAGGGAGTAGATGAAGTCACCGGCCCGCGGCCGGACGATGACGTGCACCCGGATCCGGTCCACGCTGCGCAGCGCCGTCTCGATGGTGCCGATGCTGGGCGTCAGGCCGCCCTCGAACAGCGCGGAGCAGAGCTCCACCCGATCGGCGCCGGCCGCCTCGGCGGCGATCGCCCCCTCGACGCTGTCGATGCAGATCTCGAATGTCGTCATCAGTCTTCCCTCTCCGTGCGGGGCGGCCCCGCGGTCCAATCGATGGCGGCGGTGACGGCGCCCACCGGTTCGCCCCCGCCGAGCACCGGCACCCGGCGCAGCTCCGGGGCGCCGTCGACCGCAGCGCCGGCCGCCGCCAGGGCGTCCAGCGCGATCGCGGTGGTGGCCCGGGGGCTGCCGTCGATCACCTTCACGGCGACCGCGTACCCGTCGGGGGTCGCCACCCCGAGCACGCCCTCGGCGCCGCCCTTGGCGAGCACCCCGGGCAGCGCCCGCATGAGGTCGGTGTTCGGATGGCCGTGCCACCCGCCGACGTACTCCGGGTGGCGGCGCATCGCCTCGGCCACCCGCGCCTCGGCGCTGCTCGGCGCCGCCTGGGCGAGGGCCTGGAACGTGCGGGCCAGGCCGGTCAGCGGCAGGCCGAACAGCGGCGCGCCGCAGCCGTCCACCGCGACGGTGCTGACCGGGGTGCCGGACAGCCGGGCGACGGCGGTGGCGGCGTGCCGTTGCAGCGGGTGCGCCGGGTCGAGGTAGTCCTTCGTCGACCAGCCCCGGGCGACGGCGGCCACCAGCATCGCGGCGTGCTTGCCCGAGCAGTTCATCCGGATCCGGCTGCGCCGCTCGCCCGCGCGGATCAGCCGGTCCCGGGTCGCCTCGTCCTCCGGCCAGTCGACCGGGCAGCCGAGCGCCTCCTCGGTCAGCCCGGCGGTGGCCAGCAGGTCGCGTACCACGGCCACGTGCCGGTCGTCGCCGGTGTGGCTGCCGGCGGCGACGGCCAGCGCGGGGCCGGTGAGGGCCCGGGCCGCCGGGGACCCGGCGCCGGCGGCCTCCGCGGCGGTCAGGCAGGCCAGCGCCTGCACCGGCTTGAGGGTGGAGCGGGGCAGCACCGGCTCGTCGGGTACGCCCGCGCTCAGCGCGACGGCGCCGGACGGGTCGAGCACCACCACGCTGCCCAGGTGCCGGCTCTCCACGAAGCCGTTGCGGGTCACCCGGGCCAGTTCGGCGTACGGGAGGGTGGTCATCGGGCGTTACCCCCTTGCAGCAGCGGTGCGGCCGGGTCCGGCTCGGCCGACCGGCTGCGGGCGGTGAACCGCCCGTTGCGGGCCTGCAGGACGCGGGCGAGCTTCGACAGCGAGGCGTTGACCACCAGGTAGATCAGCGCCACCACCAGGAACGTCTGGATCAGCAGGTTGGTGTACGAGGCGAGCACCTGGCCGCTGTAGAGCAGCTCGGTGTAGCTGACCACGAAACCGAGCGAGGTGTCCTTGAGCAGCCCGACCAGCTGGCTGACCAGTGACGGGGTCAGCTGGAGCAGGGCCTGCGGCAGCACGACGAGCCGCATGACCTGCCCCCGGCGCAACCCGATCGCCAGGCCGGCCTCGGTCTGGCCCCGGTCCAGCGCCTTGATGCCGGCCCGGAAGATCTCGGCGAACGCCGCCGAGTTGGAGACCACCAGCGGCACCACGAGCTTCCAGAACAGCGGGAAGTTCAGGCCGTACTGGGGGAGCGCGAAGAGCGTCACGTAGATCAGCAGCAGCGCGGGCACGGTCCGGAAGATCTCCACGTACGCGCCGGCCAGCCACCGTACCGGCCGGTGCGCGGAGAGCCGGCCGAGCGCGAGCAGCAGCCCGAGCGCGGCGCTGAGCACGGCGGTCGCCGCGGCGGCGAGCAGGGTGGCCCAGAGCGCGTCGAGCAGGTAGCGCCAGATCGGCCAGGTGGTGAAGGGCTGCCACCGGTCGGCGGCGAGTTCGCCGTAGCTGGCGAATCGGTGCACCGCCCAGGCGAGCCCACCGAGGACGGCGAGCGCGCCCAGCACGGTGGCGATCCGGATCCGGCGTTGCGCCCGCGGCCCCGGTACGTCGAAGAGGACCTGCTGGTTCGGCTTCATCGGACGATCGCCAACCTTCGTTCGAGCGTGCCGGTGAGCCGACCGATCAACAGCGCCAGCAGCATGTAGGCGAGGCCGGCGCCGGTGAAGACGGCGATCGGCTGGGCCTCGACGAGGTTGACGTTGTTGGCGGCCTGGGTCAGCTCGACCACCCCGACCGCGGCGGCCAGCGAGGTGTTCATCAGCAGCGCGATGCAGATGTTGCCCATCGGCTGGATCACCGCGCGCAGTCCCTGCGGCAGGATGACGTACCGCAGGGACTGGCTGAAGGTGAGCCCGATGGCGCGCGCCGCCTCGGCCTGCCCCACGCCCACCGTGTTGATCCCGGCCCGGATCGCCTCGGCCAGGTACGCCCCCTCGTAGGCGGCGATCACGATGGCCGCCGAGGTGAACAGCGGGAACGTGATGCCGATCGTGGGCAGCGCGAAGACGAAGAGCACCAGCAGGGCCAGCAGCGGCAGGTTCTGCAGCACCTCGACGTAGACCATGCCGACGGAACGCAGCAGCGGCACCGGGCAGACCCGCAGCGTCGCCACGACGACGCCGAGCAGCAGCGCGCCGATGGTGGTCACGACGGTCAGCTGGACCGTCGTGACCAGCCCGTGGCCGAGTTCGTCGAGGTGGGCGGTGAGGGCTTCCATGGCGGTTGGGGGTCCTCAGGAACCTTCGACGGAGCCGATCGCCGGCGGGGTGGGCGTGCCGCCCTCCACCACCGAGCCGAGGGTGCTCTCCCAGACCTTGGCCCAGGTGCCGTCGGCCTGGATCTTCCGCAGCCAGTTGTTGACGAACTCCTTGAACTGGGCGTCCTCCCGGTTGAGGCCGATGCCGTACGCCTCGGTGGTGAACGGCTCGCCGACCACCTTCATCCCCGGGTTCGCCTTGGCGCCCGACGCGAGCAGGGTGAAGTCCTGCACGTACGCGTCGCCGCGCTTCTGCAGCAGCGCCTGCACCGCCTGCGGGTCGGTGGCGAAGGCGACCTGCTTCGAGCCGGGGGCGGCGGTCGGCAGCGCGGTGACCGCCGGGGTGTTCGCGCCGACGATGACGGTCTTGCCGGCCAGGTCCTGGACGCCCTTGATGCCCGTCTCGTCCTTGCGCACCGCGACGGCCAGCCCGGAGGTCAGGTACGGCCCGGCGAAGGCGACCTGGGTGGCCCGCTGCGGGGTGATCGTGTAGGTCTGGAAGACGGCGTCGACCGACTTCGCCTGGAGCATCGCCTCCCGGGTCTGGGTGCCGATGGTCACCGTCTTCACCTCGGGCTTGCCGATGATGTACGTGGCCAGCAGCTTGGCCATGTCGGCGTCGAAGCCCTCGATCTGGCCGGTGACCGGGTTCTGCTGGGACAGCAGCGGGGCGTCGAGCGAGCCGCCGACGTTCAGGTAACCGCGCTTGCGGATCATGTCCATGGTGGAGCCGGCCGGGATCTCGGCGTCCGACGCCACCGGGGCGGCGTCGAACACGGACTGGGCCACCTTCTCGCCGCCGGCGTTGCCCGGCAGGGCCGGGGCGGAGCCGCCGTCGCCGCAGCCGGCGGCCGCGAGCGCGACGGTCACCGCCGTCGCGGCCACGGTCAGCGCGCGGCGTCGCGTGAAGGTCGTGTGCAGGAACGACATGCCACCCTCCTCGGGGGTCAGTGCTGGAGGATCTTGGAGAGGAAGTCGCGCGCCCGCTCGGTGCTCGGGGCGGCGAAGAACTCGTCGGGGGTGCCGGACTCGACGATCCGGCCGTCGTCCATGAAGACGACCCGGTCCGCGGCGCGGCGGGCGAAACCCATCTCGTGGGTCACCACGATCATGGTCATCCCCTCCCGGGCGAGGGAGACCATCACGTCCAGGACCTCGTTGACCATCTCCGGGTCCAGGGCCGAGGTCGGCTCGTCGAAGAGCAGCACCTTCGGCCGCATGGCCAGCGCCCGGGCGATCGCCGCCCGCTGCTGCTGCCCGCCGGAGAGCTGGGCCGGGTAGTGGTCGGCCTTGTCGGCGATGCCGACCCGGTCGAGCAGGGCCAGTGCCTGCTCGCGCGCCTCGGCCCGGGGCACCCGGCGGACCCGGACCGGGCCGAGCGTGACGTTGTCCAGCACGGTCCGGTGGCCGAACAGGTTGAACGACTGGAAGACCATGCCGACGTCGGCGCGCAGCCGGGCCAGCTTCCGGCCCTCGGCCGGCAGCGGCTCGCCGTCGATCTCGATGCTGCCGGCGCCGGCCACCTCGAGGCGGTTGAGGCAGCGGCAGAGCGTCGACTTGCCGGACCCGGACGGGCCGACCACGACCACCACCTCGCCGGCGGCCACCGTCAGGTCGACGTCCTTGAGCACGTGCAGCGGGCCGAACCACTTCTGCAGGCCGCGGACGGCCACCATCGGCCGGTCCGGGCGGGTGGGCCCGGTCCGGCCCGCGAGGTCGGGTGCCGCCGTCGATGCCACAGCTCGCCTCACTTTCTACGATGAACGAACGAAGTTAAGCACTTCTCAAATCAACGTCGCCATCTAATGCGAGAGGGCAAACGAAGTCAACAGCTTGCCGGGACGAAGTTCGGATGCTATGAACCTCGCGTGACGATTGACGACGCCCCGCGTGACGGCCTGCGCGGCGGCCCACGGGAGCTGCTCCGGTTGGTGGCCAGCGGGGCGGCGGTCAGTCGTGCGGATCTCGCCCGGCTCTCCGGGCTGTCGCCGTCCACCGTCTCCCAGCGGGTCGAGGCGCTGATCAGCGAAGGGTTGCTCCAGGAGACCGGCGCCGGGAAGTCCCGGGGCGGCCGTCGCCCGCGCCAGCTCGCGGTGCCCACCGGGGGCGCGCTGATCGGGGCGATCGACCTGGGCGCGCACCACGCCCGGCTCGGCACCCTCGACCTCACCGGACGGGTCGTCGAGGTCCGGTCCCGGCCGGTCCGGATCGAGGACGGGCCGGAGGCCGTGCTCGGCGCGTTGCTCGACGAGGTCACCGCGCTGGCGCCCGGCGCCGACGGCACGGTGCCCGGCCAGCGGGAGGCCGCCCCCGCGCCGGACCGCGCGCTGCGCGGCATCGGCATCGGGATCCCCGGCCCGGTCCAGTACGGCACCGGCCGGATCGTCAGCCCCTCCCGGATGCCCGGCTGGAACGGCTTCGACGTGCGCGAGTTCTGCGCCCGGCGGACCGACGTCCCGGTCGTGGTGGACAACGACGCCAACCTGATGGCGCTCGGCGAGCACCGGGCGGTCCACGCCGACCTCGACCACGCGGTCTACGTCAAGGCCGGCACCGGCATCGGCGCCGGCGTCATCTCCGGCGGCCGGCTGCACCGGGGCGCGCAGGGCTCCGCCGGGGACATCAGCCACTGCCGGGTGTTGGCCGACCCGGGGCCGCTGTGCAGCTGCGGCAACACCGGTTGCCTGGAGGCGGTGGCCAGCGGCGCGGCCCTGGTCGCGGCGCTGCGCGAACAGGGCGTACCGGTCGAGGACCTGACCGGCGTGATGCGGCTGATCGACGACGGCGACCGGCACGCCACGGCGCTGGCCCGCCGGGCCGGCCGGTCGATCGGCGAGATCCTCGCCGTGGTGGTCAACTTCTTCAACCCGCAGGTCGTCGCGATCGGCGGCCGGCTCGCCGAGTGCGAGCCGCTGCTGGCCAGCATGCGGGCCACCCTCTACGAGCGGTGCCTGCCGCTGGCCACCCAGGCGCTGCTGATCGAGCGGGTCGTCACCGGCCCCGACGTCGGCATCATGGGCGCGGCACAGCTGGTCATCGACCGGGTCGTCGACCCCGCCTGACGGCTCCGGACCCTGCCACGAAGGGACCCGTCGCTCACCAGGAGCCGGCGCCGGGCGCGTCCATCAGTCGGGCAGGGCGCCCAGCCCGGCCAGCAGCTCCACCCGTTCCCCGGCCGTGAGCACCGCGTAGACCGGCTCGTCGAGGCGGTTCGTCTCGGCCTCGATCGCCCGCCGCGCCGGCCCGTCCGGCAGCGCCCGGATCTCGTCCACGGTCAGCCCGGCCGCCCGCCACGCCGCCCGGTGGGCGTCGCCGCGATGGTGGCGCAGCGCGCCCAGCCGCGAGGTCAGCCGCAGCGCCGGCGAGGCGTCCGCCGGCTCGTGGACCGGGGCCATCGCCCGGAACCCGGGGCCGCCGGTGGCCAGCCCGTGCGCCAGCAGCCGGCCGACCAGGTCGGCGAGCCGGGGCACCGCGGCCAGGCCGGGCAGGTACGGCGGCGCGGCCGCCCAGCGCTCCTCGGCCGCCTCGGCGGTCATCCGCTGCACGGCCGCCGCCAGCTCACGCCCGAGCCCGGTCAGCCGCCACGCGCCGTCGGCGTCCACCTCGGCCACGCCCTGCGCCAGCTCCGCCGTCATGTCCGCACCGACGTAGACCAGCACGTCGTCCAGCGCCCGGGCCGGCATCGGCCGGGCCAGCAGCCCGAAGTTGAAGCTCACCTCGAACCCCGGCCGCAGCCCGCGCTCGGCGTAGTACGCCGCGATCCGGGCCCGGGCGGCCTGCCGGGCACCCACGTACACCCGGTCGATCACCGGCCGGACCAGCCCCGCGTAACTCATGATCGCCTCCCCCGACGCCGGACCCTACCGGCGCCGGGGAGTGGCGTGGGGGTGGCTACTCCGGGACCCGGCGGTAGGCGCCGTCGCTGGCCGAGGTGGCCATCGAGGCGTACGCCCGCAGCGCCGCCGAGACCGGCCGCTGCCGGTCGGTCGGGGTGTACGGACGGTCCCGCTTCTCCTCGGCGACCCGGCGGGCCTGGAGCACGTCCTCCGGGACGTTCAGCTCGATCGAGCGGCCTGGGATGTCGATGACGATCTCGTCGCCCTCCTGCACCAGCGCGATCAGCCCGCCGGAGGCCGCCTCGGGGGAGACGTGCCCGATGGAGAGCCCGGAGGTACCGCCGGAGAACCGCCCGTCGGTGAGCAGCGCGCAGGCCCGGCCCAGACCCCGGCCCTTGAGGAACGAGGTGGGGTAGAGCATCTCCTGCATGCCCGGGCCGCCCTTCGGCCCCTCGTAGCGGATCACCACCACGTCGCCGGCGACGACCTGCTTGTTGAGGATCGCCTCGACGGCCGCGTCCTGGGACTCGTAGACCTTGGCCGGACCGCGGAAGGTCAGGCACTCCTCGGGCACCCCGGCGGTCTTCACCACGCAGCCGTCCGGCGCCAGGTTGCCGTGCAGGATGGCCAGGCCGCCGTCGGCGGAGTACGCGTGCTCGCGGTCCCGCACGCAGCCGCCGGCCGGGTCGGTGTCCAGCGACGACCAGCGGTTGGTGGTGGAGAACGGCTCGGTGGTGCGCACCCCGCCCGGCGCGGCGTGGAACAGCTCGACCGCCTCCGGCGTCGCCGAGCCGCCCCGGACGTCCCAGTCGGCCAGCCACCGCGTCAAGGTGGGGGAGTGCACGGCGTGCACCTCCCGGTTGAGCAGCCCGGCCCGGTCCAGCTCGCCGAGGATGGCCGGGATGCCGCCGGCCCGGTGCACGTCCTCCATGTGGTACTGCGGCGAGTTCGGCGCGACCTTGGCCAGGCAGGGCACCCGGCGGGAGATGGCGTCGATGTCGGCCACGCCGAAGTCCAGCTCGGCCTCGCGGGCGGCGGCGAGCAGGTGCAGGATCGTGTTGGTCGAGCCGCCCATCGCCACGTCCAGGGCCACCGCGTTCTCGAACGCGGCCCGGTTGGCGATCGCGCGGGGTAGCACCGAGGCGTCGTCGCCGTCGTACCACCGCTTGGCGATCTCCACGACGGTGCGCCCGGCCTCGACGAAGAGGGACCGGCGCGCGGCGTGGGTGGCCAGCGTCGAGCCGTTGCCCGGCAGCGCCAGCCCGATCGCCTCGGTCAGGCAGTTCATCGAGTTGGCGGTGAACATGCCCGAGCAGGAGCCGCAGGTCGGGCAGGCCGACCGCTCGATGGCGCCGAGCTGGTCGTCGGTGACCGCCTCGTTGGAGGAGGCGATCATCGCGTCGATCAGGTCGATCTTGGAGTGCACCACGCCCTCGATCGCCACCGTCTTGCCGGCCTCCATCGGGCCGCCGGAGACGAAGACGGTGGGGATGTTCAGCCGCAGCGCGGCCAGCAGCATGCCCGGAGTGATCTTGTCGCAGTTCGAGATGCAGACCAGGGCGTCCGCGCAGTGCGCGTTGACCATGTATTCCACCGCGTCGGCGATCAACTCCCGGCTGGGCAGCGAGTAGAGCATGCCGCCGTGCCCCATGGCGATGCCGTCGTCGACCGCGATGGTGTTGAACTCCCGCCCCACGCCGCCGGCCTCGGCCACCGCGTCCGCCACCAGGCCGCCGAGGTCCTTGAGGTGCACGTGACCGGGTACGAACTGGGTGAAACTGTTGGCGATGGCGACGATCGGCTTGCCGAAGTCGTCGTCGGTCATCCCGGTGGCCCGCCAGAGGGCCCGGGCGCCGGCCATCGTCCGACCGTGCGTGGAGGTCTTCGACCGCAGCTCAGGCATGACTACCAGTCTGGCACCGCCGGCGCGACCGCCGGTGGGCGTGTACGACGTGTCCCAACAGATGCACACCCGGTCCCCCACGGGGGGCGCTCATCCGGCACAGTTGAGAACGTGCATCTCCCCCCGGGCATGGTCGCGGTAGCGGTGCTGAGCGGGCTCGTGACCGCCTCGGCCGTCGCGCTGCTGACCGCCGCCGCCCGGGGCCGGCCGGCGCCGCACCGGCAGGCCCACCTGCTGTTCGCCCCGGCCGGCGCGGTGGCGCTGGGCACCGTGCTGACCGGGCTGACGGCGGTGTCCGGTGCGGCCGCGCACTGGGAGCACGAGCAGGGCGCCCGCACCGACTGGGCCACCGTGGTGTCGGTCGGCACCGCGGTCGCCGGGCTGCTCTTCTGCGCCGGGCTGTTCCGGCTGCCGGGCATCGTCCCGACCGTGGCGGCGGCTACCCGGCTGGCCCTCGACGGGCTGATCATGGCGACCGCGTTCTGGTTCGTCGGCTGGGTGCTCTGCACCGAACCGACCCGGGTGCTGGGTGACGCCACCCCGGTGGCCTGCCCGCCGATCCTGATCGCCACCGTCAGCGCCGCGCTGAGCGCGGGGCTGGCCCTGATCGTGGTGATCCGCGCCCCGGCTCCACGCGCGCGGCTCGTCGCGGCCGGCGCCGGGGTCATCGCGGTCACCTGTGGCGGGCTGGGGCTGGCGACCGGTCTCTGCCGGGCCGGGCCGGCGACGGCGTTGGCCTCGGCGGCGGTGCTCGGCGGCGGCGCGCTCACCGCCGCGCTGGCGGTCCGCCGGGTCGATCCGCCGGCCGAGGTCGGCCCGGACCTGATCCGTCGCGACGGCGAGTACGCCCTGCTCCCGATGCTCGCCATGGCGGCCTCCGCGATCTACCACCTGCTGCAGGACGGCCGGTTCGACGCGCTCGCCGTCGCCGGCGGCACCGTGGTGGGGTTCGCCATGGTGGCCCGGCAGTACCTGACGCTGCACGACATGCGCGGCTACGCCGGCCGGCTGGCCGAGCGCGAGGCGCACTTCCGCGAGCTGGCGCACACCGACGCGCTCACCGGGCTGGCCAACCGGCGCGGGCTGCTACGCGCGCTGCACCGCTGCGCCGAGGCCGGCGCCCCGTGCGTGCTGCTCGGCCTCGACCTGGACGGCTTCAAGAACGTCAACGACATGCGCGGCCACGACGTGGGCGACGCGGTGCTGGCCGAGGTGGGCCGGCGGTTGCGCGGCAACCTGCGCCCGGGCGACGTGGCGGCCCGGCTCGGCGGGGACGAGTTCGCGGTGCTGCTGCACGGCCTGCCGGCCGACGCGGACCGGGTCGCCGAGCGGCTGCTCGGCGTGCTCGGCCGCGCCTACGACCAGCCCGAGGGGCCGGTCTTCCTCTCGGTGAGCATCGGGCTGGCGGGCTGGGCCGGCAACCCGGACGTGGAGCTGCTGCAGCGCCACGCCGACCTGGCGCTGCGCTACGCCAAGCAGCGCGGCAAGAACCGGATCGAGCGCTACGACGCGGCGTACGACCAGTTGCTGCGCCGGCGTACCACGCTCGAACACGAGCTGCGCGGCGCGATCGAGCGCGACGAGCTGCGGCTGGTGTTCCAGCCGGTGGCCTCGCTGCCCTCGGTACGCCCGGTCGGCGCCGAGGCGCTGCTGCGCTGGCGCCACCCGCAGCTGGGCAACGTGCGCCCCGACGAGTTCATCCCGCTGGCCGAGGAGTGCGGGATGATCGCCAGGCTCGGCGCCTGGGTGCTGCACCAGGCCTGCCACCAGCTCTCCCGCTGGCTGGCCGACGGCCACGACGTGTGGGTGTCGGTGAACGTCTCGCCCCGCGAGCTGCACGCCCCGGAATACGTGGTCCAGGTGGCCGAGGCGCTGCGCGCCCACCACGTCCCGCCGCAGCGGCTGGTGCTGGAGGTCACCGAGCACGCCGTGGCCACCGACCTCGACGAGCTGATCCGGCGGCTGACCGCGCTGCGGCTGACCGGGGTCCGGATCGCGCTGGACGACTTCGGCGCCGGCTACTCGTCGCTCGGGCAGCTGCGCCGCCTGCCGATCGACATCCTCAAGATCGACCACAGCCTGGTCGCCGAGCACGAGCCGGTCCGGCCGGTGGGGCGGGACGGTCCGGCGTTCGCGCCGATGGTCGACATCGTGATGCGGCTGGGCCACCAGCTCGGCCTGGAGGTGATCGCCGAGGGGGTGACCACGCCGACGGAGCTGGCCGCGGTGGTCGCCGCCGGCTGCCGCTTCGGCCAGGGCGCGCTCTGTGGCTGGGGCGTCCCCGCCGAGCACCTGGAGGCGATGCTGGAGGCGGCCACCTCGCCCGGCGCCCGCCCGGCGCGGCCGCCGGCACCGTTCCCGGCTCCGCCGGTCGTCGGGGCGGTCCGGCCACCCGCTCCGCGCCCCGCGCAGACCGCGTCCGGGCAGGTCGGGCCGGGTGTCCCGGGCGCGTCGGGGGCGACGCGCCGCGATCCGTGAACCAACATGTGGGATCAGTTGACTCATCGCGTGAGATGCGTCAGGCTTGACCACATGTCCCGGTCGCTGCGAGTACTTACCTGAGCGCACTCTCCACCGCTGAGAGTGCGCTGGCCCCGTGCATCCTGCACGAGGGCTTTTTTGTTGCCATCGAAACCCGTCGGAGCGGGCCTCGCCCGCGTTCCACTCATCTGTTGAGCCGCACCCACTCCAGCCGAAGGCCTGAACCGCCATGACGAGACCCACGCCAGAGACACTCGCCCACTCCGCCCGGCGGGCGCGCACGGCCGCCGAGCCGGCGAGCGACGCCGACCACGCCGGCGCCGCCCGCTCCGCGGCCACCCCGGCGGTCCCGGGGGTACGCACACCCGCCCCGGCCCAGGTCTCCGGCGCCGGTTCGCTGGTGCGCTCCCTCGAGGCGCTCGGTGTGGACGTCGTCTTCGGCATCCCGGGCGGGGCGATCCTGCCCGCCTACGACCCGCTCTACGACTCCACGGTCCGGCACATCCTGGTCCGGCACGAGCAGGGCGCCGGGCACGCGGCGACCGGCTACGCGCAGGCCACCGGGAAGGTCGGCGTCTGCATCGCCACCTCCGGTCCCGGCGCGACCAACCTGGTCACCCCGATCGCCGACGCGTACATGGACTCGGTGCCGGTGGTCGCGATCACCGGCCAGGTGGCCCGGCCGTCGATCGGCACGGACGCCTTCCAGGAGGCGGACATCCAGGGCATCACCCTGCCGATCACCAAGCACAACTTCCTGGTGCAGAGCGCCGACGAGATCCCCCGGGTGCTGGCCGAGGCGTTCCACCTGGCGGCCACCGGTCGGCCCGGGCCGGTGCTGGTCGACATCCCCAAGGACGTCCTCCAGTCGGCCACCACCTTCGCCTGGCCGCCGGCGCTGGACCTGCCCGGCTACCGGCCGACCCTGCACCCGCACGGCAAGCAGATCCGGGAGGCGGCCCGCCTGATGACCGGCGCCCGGCGACCGGTGCTCTACGTCGGCGGCGGCGTGCTCAAGGCCGGCGCCACCGAGGGGCTGCGCCGGCTGGCCGAGCTGACCGGCATCCCGGTGGTCACCACCCTGATGGCGCTCGGCGCGTTCCCCGACTCGCACTCCCAGCACCTCGGCATGCCGGGCATGCACGGCACGGTCGCCGCGGTCTACGGGTTGCAGAAGGCCGACCTGATCGTGGCCCTCGGCGCGCGGTTCGACGACCGGGTCACCGGCAAGCTGGACTCCTTCGCCCCGGACGCCACCGTGGTGCACGCCGACATCGACCCGGCCGAGATCGGCAAGAACCGGCACGCCGACGTGCCGATCGTCGGCGATGCCCGGCACGTGATCGACGAGCTGATCACGGCGGTGACGACGGAGCAGGCGGCCGGCCGCGGCGTCGACCTGGCCGACTGGTGGACCCAGCTCGACGACCTGCGCAAGCGTTACCCGCTGGGCTACGAGGAGCCGGCCGACGGCACCCTCTCCCCGCAGTACGTGATCAAGCGGCTGGGCGAGATCGCCGGCCCGGAGGCCATCTACGTGGCCGGCGTCGGCCAGCACCAGATGTGGGCCTCGCAGTTCATCTCCTACGAGAAGCCGTACACCTGGTTGAACTCCGGCGGCCTCGGCACCATGGGCTACGCGGTGCCGGCGGCGATGGGCGCCAAGGTGGGCAAGCCCGACACGGTGGTCTGGGCGGTGGACGGCGACGGCTGCTTCCAGATGACCAACCAGGAGTTGGCCACCTGCGCGCTGGAGGGCATCCCGGTCAAGATCGCCCTGATCAACAACGGCAACCTCGGCATGGTGCGGCAGTGGCAGACCCTCTTCTACGGGGAGCGCTACTCCAACACCGACCTCGGCACCCACAAGCACCGGATCCCCGATTTCGTGAAGCTCGCCGAGGCGCTCGGCTGCGTCGGGCTGCGCTGCGAGACGGCCGAGGACGTCGACAAGACCATCGAGGCCGCGATGGCCATCAACGACGCCCCGGTGGTCATCGACTTCGTGGTCGGCAAGGACGCCATGGTGTGGCCGATGGTCGCCGCCGGCACCAGCAACGACGAGATCATGTTCGCCCGCGGCGTCCGCCCGGTCTTCGACGAGGATGACATCTGATGACGATGCACACGCTTTCGGTGCTGGTGGAGAACAAGCCGGGTGTCCTGGCCCGGGTCTCCGGCCTCTTCTCCCGGCGCGGGTTCAACATCGACAGCCTCGCCGTCGGCGAGACGGAGAACCCGGACGTCTCCCGGATCACCATCGTGGTCAACGCCGAGTCCTCCCCGCTGGAGCAGGTCACCAAGCAGCTCAACAAGCTGGTGAACGTACTCAAGATCGTCGAGCTGGACCCGCAGGTCTCGGTGGCCCGGGAACTGCTGCTGGTCAAGGTGCGGGCCGACCGCACGGCCCGGGCCCAGGTGCTGGAGACGGTCAGCCTGTTCCGGGCCCGGGTGGTCGACGTGGCGCCGGACACGCTGACCATCGAGGCCACCGGCACCCCGGACAAGCTCGACGCGCTGCTGCGCGACCTCGAACCCTTCGGAATCAAGGAAATGGTCCAGTCCGGGCTGGTGGCGATCGGGCGCGGCTCGCGTTCGATCACCGCCGGGCCGGCGTTGCGGGCCGCCTGACCACCCGCCGGGCGGCCCCGCGGGCCGCCCATCCAGCCGCACGATCCACGACGGGCCGCCCGGGCCGCCGTACGAAAGGGAAGTCATGAGCGTTGAGGTGTACTACGACGACGACGCCGACCTCGGCCTGATCCAGGCCAAGAAGGTCGCGGTGATCGGCTACGGCAGCCAGGGCCACGCCCACGCGCTGTCGCTGCGGGACTCCGGGGTCGACGTGGTGATCGGTCTGCCGACCGGCTCGAAGAGCCGGGTCAAGGCCGAGGAACAGGGCCTGCGGGTGGTCACCCCGGCCGAGGCGGCGGCCGAGGCCGACGTGATCATGCTGCTCGCGCCGGACACGGTGCAGCGCAGCCTGTACGCCGAGTCGATCGCGCCCAACCTCGCCCCGGGCAAGGCGCTCCTCTTCGGGCACGGCTTCAACATCCGGTACGACCTGATCAAGCCGCCGGCCGACGTCGACGTGGCGATGGTGGCCCCGAAGGGCCCGGGCCACCTGGTCCGCCGCCAGTACGCCGACGGCAAGGGCGTGCCGTGCCTGGTCGCGGTCGAGCAGGACGCCTCCGGCTCGGCCTTCGCGCTCGCCCTGTCGTACGCGAAGGGCATCGGCGGCACCCGCGCCGGCGCGATCCGGACCACCTTCACCGAGGAGACCGAGACCGACCTCTTCGGCGAGCAGGCGGTGCTCTGCGGCGGCGCGGCGGCCCTGGTGCAGACCGGTTTCGAGGTGCTCACCGAGGCCGGCTACGCCCCCGAGGTCGCCTACTTCGAGTGCCTGCACGAGCTGAAGCTCATCGTCGACCTGATGTACGAGGGCGGCATCGCCCGGATGCGCTACAGCGTCTCCGACACCGCCGAGTACGGCGACCTCTCCCGGGGCCCGCGGGTCATCGACGCCCGGGTCAAGGAGGAGATGCGCAAGATCCTCTCCGAGATCCAGTCCGGCGAGTTCGCCCGCGAGTGGATCGCCGAGGACGACGCCGGCCGGCCCAACTTCGCCAAGTGGCGGGCCGAGGGCGCGGCGCACCCGATCGAGGAGACCGGCCGGAAGCTGCGCGGCATGATGAGCTGGGTCGACCGCCCGATCACCGAGACCGCCTGACGCTTTCCCCGCGGTGCCCGGTCGTCCCGCACGACCGGGCTCCGCACCGGCGGCCCCGACCCGGCGCTCTCCCCGGCGCCCGGCCGGGGCCGTCGGGAGTCCGGCCGACTCTCACGGCTCGGTACGGCGGGAGCGGTCGACGGCGGCGACCGCCAGGTCGTAGCAGGACCGGCAGTCGTCCAGCAGGCGGCGGTAGCGCTCGTCCGCCCCGGCCTGCGCCTCGGCCAGCTCGACCGCCTCCTGCCCGGGGGCCAGCGCGGCTGCCGGCCGCCCGCTGTCCACCAGCCGCCGGCACCGCACGGCGAGCACCGCGGCCAGCCGGTGCCGGTACGCCTCCGGCCGCTTTCGGGCGAGGTGCCGGCACCACTCGACGGCCTCCGCCAGCAGCTCGTCCGCCTCGTTGCGGTCTCCACCCGCGTGCAACAGGTCGGAGAGCCAGGCCAGTGCCGGAACCAGCGCGTCGCCGGATGCGCCCCGGGACACCTCGACCGCCTCCCGGAGCCGCTCGATCGCCTCGTCCCGCCGGCCGGCGCGGGCTAGCCGGACGGCGAGGGTGTGCAGGGCGAAGGCCAGCCGGTCGTCGTACCGGCCGGGCCGCGCGTCGAGCAGCCACCGGAAGTGCCGGGCCGCCTCCTCGGCATCCTCCCGGGCCGCCCCGGGGTCGCCGAGCGCCTCCCGGCACTCGGCCGCCACCCGGAGCATCCCGCCCAGCCGCGGGCGTGCCCGCAGCGGCTCCCAACGGACCCAGAAGCCCAGTTCGTCGCGGGCGTCGTCGATGATCTTCAGGGCCTCGGTCCAGCGTTCCGCGGCGGCCAGCGAGCGGGCGAGCCCCTCCGCCGCGTGGAGTCGAGCCGGCGTCCACCGCGCCTGGTGCAGCAGCGACAGCCGCTGGTAGAGGTCGACCGCCTCCTGCCGGGCGGTGAGCGCCTCGGCCGGCCGGTCCAGCGCCTCCCGGCAGTCGCCGATCAAGGCCAGCGTGCGACCGAGTGCCACCTGCTCCCGAACGCGGAGCGGCGCGCAGCGCAGCCAGGTCGACCGGGCCTTCACGGCCAGCGGCAGGGCCTCCCGTGCCGCCCCGGTGTCGGAGAGCATCGCGGCGACCAGCAACCGGGCTTCGGCGAGGACGCTGAGCGCGTCGCGGTCGGTGGCGTCCTCGAGGTACGCGACCGCCTCCCGGCCGCGCGCGATGGCGGAGCCGGCTGTCTCGTCGTCGGGCACCCAGCTCCGCGCGACCAGGGCCCGGGCGAGCCCGATCCGGTACCGGTCGGGTCGTTCCCGGTCGAGGCGGCGGTAGAGCGCGATCGCCTCCTCGCCGGCGGCGGTGCGCCGGGCCACGAAGCGGCGCCGGATGCTCACCTGCCGGGACCGGGTGACCAACGCCTCAGCGAGGGCCGGGCCGAAGTGCCAGAAGTCCAGCCGGGCCAGCCGGCGGAGCAGCGCGATGCGAACGGCGAGCGGCACGGGCGGCTCCTCCCCGGGAGATGCTGGCTCCGTTGTACCGGGGAGGAACAAGGCATCAGCGCTACAACGGGCGCCGCCCGGCGTTCACCGGACGGTCACCGCCGGTTGTGAGGGCACTCACCCCACGGTCCGCGACATGCCGGCCGGCCGGCCCCCTACGATCGCGGGTAGGTGCGTAGCCGGCACCTGACGGCAAAAGGCACGGATCAACGCGGGGCGCAGTGCAGCGTCCGGCAGCCCGGCCGACCGCTCTGACGACATCTACGAGGACCAATGACTCCTGTCGTACTGATCGCCGAAGAACTCGCCCCCGCCGCCATCGAGGTGCTCGCCCACGACTTCGACGTCCGCCACGTCGACGGCACCGACCGCCCGGCCCTGCTCTCGGCGCTCTCCGAGGCCGACGCCGTCATCGTGCGCAGCGCGACCCAGATCGACGCCGAGGCGATCGCCGCGGCGCCGCGACTGAAGGTCGTCGCCCGGGCCGGCGTCGGGCTGGACAACGTCGAGGTGCCCGCCGCCACGGCCCGCGGCGTCATGGTCGTCAACGCCCCCACCTCCAACATCGTCTCCGCCGCCGAGCAGGCCGTCGCGCTGCTGCTGGCGGTGGCCCGGAACACCGCCAGCGCCAGTGCCGCGCTGAAGGCGGGGGAGTGGAAGCGGTCCAAGTACACCGGCGTGGAGATCCAGGGCAAGACCGTCGGCGTGGTCGGCCTCGGGCGCATCGGCGTGCTCTTCGCCCAGCGGATCGCCGCCTTCGGCACCCGGCTGATCGCGTACGACCCGTACATCCAGCCGGCCCGCGCGGCGCAGCTCGGCGTCCGCCTGGTCGGTCTGGAGGAGCTGCTGCGGGAGAGCGACTTCATCTCCATCCACCTGCCGAAGACCCCGGAGACCGTCGGTCTGATCAGCGAGAAGGAGCTGACCCTGGTCAAGCCGGGCGTGCGGATCGTCAACGCGGCCCGGGGCGGTCTGGTCGACGAGCAGGCCCTGGCCGACGCGATCGCCGAGGGCCGGGTCGCCGGCGCCGGCGTCGACGTCTACGCCAAGGAGCCGTGCACCTCCTCGCCGCTGTTCGCCTTCGACAACGTGGTGGCCACCCCGCACCTGGGCGCCTCCACCCACGAGGCGCAGGACAAGGCCGGGCTGGCCGTGGCCAAGAGCGTCAAGCTGGCGCTGCAGGGCGAGTTCGTGCCGGACGCGGTGAACGTGCAGGCCGGCGGCGTGGTCGCCGAGGACGTCCGGCCGCTGCTGCCGCTGGCCGAGAAGCTGGGCCGGGCCTTCACCGCCGTCGCCGGCGGGATCGCCGCCAGCGTCACCGTCGAGGTCCGCGGCGAGATCGTCAACCACGACGTCTCGGTGCTCAAGCTCGCCGCCACCAAGGGGCTGTTCAGCTCGGTCGTCGAGGAGCAGGTCACCTACGTCAACGCGCCGCACCTGGCCGCCGAGCGCGGCGTCGAGGTCACCCTGACCACCCAGGCCGAGACGGCCGACCACCCCAACCTGGTCACCGTCCGCGGCGCGCTGCCGGACGGCCGCACGGTCAGCGTCTCGGGCACGGTGACGACCGCCGGCACCCGGGACATCATCAAGCTCACCGAGGTCGACGGCTTCGACGTGGAGATCGGCGCCGAGGGCATCCTGCTCTTCCTGCGCTACGTCGACCGACCGGGCGTGGTCGGCACCGTCGGCACGCTGCTCGGCGAGGCCGGCATCAACATCGCGGCGATGCAGGTGGCCCGCCGGGAGGCCGGCGGCGAGACGCTGATGACGCTCACCGTCGACCAGGCGCTCGGCGCCGACCTGCTCACCTCGGCCGCCGAGTCGATCGGGGCGGTCGCGGCCAGCGCCGCCGACCTGCGCGACGAGTAGCCCGCGGGCACGACGACGGGGGGCCCGGCGGATCGCCGGGCCCCCCGTCGTACGTCGAGCGGCCCTCGTACCGGCCGGGCGCTCAGGTGTTCAGTCGCGCCGGGGGCGGGTAGACCGTGCCGTCCTGCGCGTCGAAGAGCATCAGCCCGTGCTCGCCGGCCAGCCGCTCGATGTCGAGCAGCACCTGGTCCTCGCAGGTCGGGTGCAGGTTCAGCTCGACGTGGTCGTGCGCCGCGTGCAGCGGGCTGACCGCCCACGGGGTGTCCGGGCCGGGGTGCCGGTCCGGATACGAGGCGGTGATCGCCCGGTAGAAGCCCACGACCCGCGGGTCCGGGTGCCGGTCCAGGTGCTGTCCCTGCCGGCACCGCTGCACCGCGGCCCGGACGTCCTCGGGTGTCGCCCCGTCCGCCAGGGCCCACACGCTCAGATCGAAACTCACGGCGCACAGCGTGCCATCAGTCGTTCACCATGTCGAAACTGCCCCGCCGCAGGTGGGTTCCCGAGTTGCCACACTCCTGCCACGACGGTCCGCTGTGGAGACTCTTGCGTCGAGTTGCGTCGATTCGCTAGCGTACCTGTGCGGTCACTGGCCGAGCTCGCGGCGTCGGCCCGTCTTCGGGTGGCGAGGTCGACGTTCCGGCCCGACCGGCCCGCACCCCTCGATTGCGCGAGCCACGCGCACTCGTCGCTGACCGGCCTCCACGGTCGTTGCCGCGGCCGTGGGGGCCGATCGCGCGTCGGTCCGCCGCGGTGGGCGGGGCCGGGCTCAGCGCCGGCGGGCGCAGAACGGGCTCAGCGGCGGTGGGCGAAGAGCGGGCGATAGTCCGAGCCGCTGCCGAACCAGGCCAGCCCGGCGGGGCCGGCGGCGTAGAGCGCGGTGGCGTACGCGTCGGCCACCGCGAGATCCGGTCCGACGACGGTTGCCGCCACCAGTTGGTCGGCCGGTTCCCCGGTGTGCGGATCCACCACGTGCCCCTGCCGGCCGGTCACCCCGGAGGTGCCGACCGCCCCCGCGGTCATCTCCAGCACGAGCGGCGCCCGGTGCCGGTCGGTGGGGTGGTGCACCGCCACCCGCCACGGGCCGCCGTGCGGGGCGCGCCCGCGTACCACCAGGTCGGCGCCGGTGAGCACGGCGTAGTCGTGGATGCCGGCGGCGCGCAGCCGGGCCGCCGCCCGCTCCACCGCCCACCCGCCGAGCAGGCCGCCGGGGTCGAAGCCGCCGGGCACCGCCCAGGCGTCGAACCAGCCGTCGGTGGCCGCCCGCATCGCGGCGCACCGGTCCACCAGGTCGGCCAGCGGCGGGTACGACTCGGGGCTGATCTCACCCCGGCGCAGCCGGGAGACCAGGCTCTCCGGTCGGTTGGGGCCGTAGGTGAGGTCGATCGCGCGCAGTTCGGCGACCGCGTCCCGCAGCGCCTCGCCGACGTTCCGGCGGCCGAGCCACTCCGGGGCGTTGAGCAGCAGCGAGTACTCCGCGGTGGAGGTGCGTACGGTGTGCTGGACGGCGATCCGACCGCCGGTCACCGTGTCGGACCGGTCGAGCCGCGGGCTCCGCGGGCCGAGTCGCAGGTCCGGGCGGCGGCTGGAGAAGGCCGACTGGTCCACCCAGCGGGTTCGGGGCTGCTGGTCGATCCGCATGGCGCCACGCTAACCAGCGGAGTTGACCGCACCATGAATCCCACCTGGGAGCCTCCTGTGCATCGCCGTTTCCCGGATACTGGAAGATGCGTACCGGGAGACGGGACGGCGACGTACCGTCGGGGCGACGTCGAGGCGAAGGAGCACAGGACGTGGCACGGATCGCGGTGGTGGCCGGTGACGGGATCGGACCCGAGGTGGTCGCCCAGGCCCGCAAGGTCATCGACGCCGTGCTGCCCGGGGTGGCGGCGACCGAGTACGACCTCGGGGCGGCCCGCTACCACCGCACCGGCGAGGTGCTCCCCGAGTCGGTGCTGACCGAGCTGGCGGGGCACGACGCCATCCTGCTCGGCGCGGTCGGCGACCCGAGCGTCCCGCCCGGCGTGTTGGAGCGGGGCCTGCTGCTCAAGCTCCGGTTCGCCTTCGACCAGTACGTCAACCTCCGCCCGTCGCGGCTCTGGCCCGGCGTGCCCGGCCCGCTGGCCACCGTGAAGCCCGGCGAGGTCGACCTCGTCGTGGTGCGCGAGGGCACCGAGGGCCTCTACGCCGGCGCCGGCGGCGCGCTGCACCGGGGGACCCCGGCTGAGATCGCCACCGAGGAGAGCCTGAACACCCGGCACGGGGTGGAGCGGGTGATCCGCGACGCCTTCGCCCGGGCCGCGCGCCGGGAGCGGCGCAAGGTCACCCTGGTGCACAAGACGAACGTGCTCACCCACGCCGGTTCGCTCTGGGCCCGCGCGTTCGAGGCGGTCGCCGCCGAGCACCCGGACGTGACCACCGAGTACCAGCACGTCGATGCGGCCGCGATGTTCCTGGTCACCCAGCCCCAGCGCTACGACGTGGTGGTCACCGACAACCTCTTCGGCGACATCCTCACCGACATCGCCGCCGCGGTCACCGGCGGCATCGGGCTGGCCGCCAGCGGCAGCATCAACCCCGACGGGACGTACCCGTCGATGTTCGAGCCGGTGCACGGCTCGGCACCGGACATCGCCGGGCGCGGCGTCGCCGACCCGGTGGCGGCGGTGCTCTCCGCCGCCCTGCTGCTCGACCAGCTCGGCCACGCCGACGCCGCGGCCCGGGTCACCGCCGCGGTGGCTCAGGAGCTGGCCGCGCGGACGCCGGGCGTACCGCTGCGCACCGCCGAGGTGGGCGACCGGCTGGCGGCCTACGCCGCCTCCTGAACGGAGCCGCCGCGCGCCGCCCGTTGGCCGCCGCGCACGCCGACCGGTTCGGCCGCCCCGGTACGCCCGGGCGGCGCTACCCGCTGAACGACCGTTCGGGGTAAGTTTCTGGCACCAGTTTCTCCGGCGTGCGGTCCCGCATGCCGTTGTCCCGCAGGGAGGTCAGCGCGATGAGCGGTGGTGACAAGCTCGACTTCGAGATCCGTCCGAATCCCGCGCCGGTATCCGCCGCCGACCGGGCCGCCCTGCTGGCCAACCCCGGGTTCGGCCGGGTCTTCACCGACCACATGGTGACCATCCGGTACGCCGACGGCAAGGGCTGGTACGACGCCCGGGTCGAGGCCCGCGGCCCCATCCCGATGGACCCGGCCAGTGCCGTGCTGCACTACGCGCAGGAGATCTTCGAGGGGCTGAAGGCCTACCGCACCGCCGACGGCGGGGTGACCATGTTCCGGCCGGAGGCCAACGCCGCCCGGTTCGTGGCCTCGGCCCAGCGGATGGCGATGCCGCCGCTGCCGCCGCAGGCGTTCGTCGACTCGCTGCACCGGCTGATCGAGATCGACCGGGAATGGATCCCGGAGGGTGAGGACGGCAGCCTCTACCTGCGGCCGTTCATGTTCGCCAGCGAGGTGTTCCTCGGCGTCCGGCCGGCCAACGAATACCTCTACGTGCTGATCGCCTCGCCGGTCGGGGCGTACTTCGCCGGCGGCGTCACGCCGGTCAAGGTCTGGGTCTCGCCGGACTACACCCGGGCCGCACCCGGCGGCACCGGCGCGGCGAAGTGCGGCGGCAACTACGCCGCCTCGCTGGTCGCCCAGGCGGAGGCCATCGAGCACGGCTGCGACCAGGTGGTCTTCCTCGACGCGGTGGAGCGCCGGTTCGTCGACGAGCTGGGCGGCATGAACGTCTTCTTCGTCTACGACGACGACACCCTGGTCACCCCGCCGCTGACCGGCACCATCCTGCCCGGCATCACCCGGGAGTCGGTGCTCACCCTGGCCGCCGAGGCCGGGCACCGGGTCGAGGAGCGCCCGGTGACCTTCGCCGACTGGCAGGCGGACGCGGCCAGCGGCCGGTTGCGCGAGGTCTTCGCCTGCGGCACCGCGGCCGTGATCACCCCGATCGGGGAGGTCCGGTTCCCGGACGGCGAGTTCCTGGTCGGCGGCGGCGAGCCGGGGCGGGTCACCATGGCCCTGCGCCAGCAGCTGGTCGACCTCCAGCGCGGCAAGGTCGCCGACCCGCACGGCTGGGTCACCCGCGTCCTCTGATTCGCCGCCGCGGCGGCCCGTTCGCGGGTCGCCGCGCAGCCGACGGGCTCCGGTGGGCGGCGGTGGGCCCGTCCGCGCCGCCCGCTACGCCAGCAGGTGGTCGCGGAGCGCGGCGAGCTGGGCGTCCGTGACGCCGGCGTGGCGCAGGTAGTCCTCCACCGACCCGTGCCGCTCCCGCAGCTCGGCGAGGAAGAGCGTGATGGCCTCGGCCGGGCAGGTGAGCGGCGGCAGGCCCGGCCGCATCTCCTTGCCGGTGCTGGCGAACCAGGCGAGGAACCGCTCGCCCGCCTCGGTGCTGAGGGCGTAGTCGGCGCCGATGGTCTCGTCGGCGACCCCGAGCACGGCGAGGGTCAGCGCGCAGACGATGCCGGTGCGGTCCTTGCCGGCTACGCAGTGCACCACCACCGGGGCGTTGCCGGCGTCGGCGATCAGCCCGACCGCCCGGGCCAGCCCGGCGGTGCCGGTGTCGGCCAGGTCGGCGTACCGGTCGGCGAGGTAGCGGGCCAGGTCGCTGCCCGGCTGGTACGGCTGCAGGTCCCACTCGGCGTGCTCCGGCGGCACGTGCCGCCAGGTGAGCCCGGGGAAGTCGGGCACTCGGCCGTCCCGCTCCACCTCGTACTGACGGCGCAGGTCGATGACGGTCCGGACGCCGAGGGCGGCGAACGCGGCCCGGTCGGTCTCGTCGATGCGGTGCAGCGAGTCGGAGCGGTACAGCCGTCCCGGGCGCACCGTCCTGCCGTCGTGGCCGGGGTAGCCACCGACGTCGCGGAAGTTGAACATGGCGGAGAACGGGATCCGGCGGTTGACCTCGATAGCGTCCACCCTGACACGGTAACGGCCGGTGGGGCCGCGGCCCCACCGGCCGTCCAAACAGGATTAACCGTTACCTGGCGGTACCCGGCGGGATGGCCGAGTACGAGTCGCCGTAGTAACCACCGAGCTTCTCCCGGTAGGCCGGGTCGGTGTCGGCGGTCTCGTCGTACTCGGGCGCGGCCTTGATCTGGTCCTTGCTCCGGTCGACGTAGACCTTCCGCTCGTCGTGGTCGACGTGGTTGACGGTGCCGGCAGGGATCATGACCTTCTTGCCGAAGATCCACGGACCGGTGTCGACCACGAGGTAACTGGAATTCACCTCGTGGCTGGCCCGGTCCACCTTGCCGATGCCGCCGTCACTCGCCTCCACCTTGTAGCCCACCAGGTCGGCGCCGGTCACCCCGGCGTCGTCCCGGTAGCGCCACGGGTCGAAGGTACCGCCGGGCGTGCCGCCCATGACGGTGCCACCGGGCACGAGCGGGTCCGGCGTCCCGTGGGTCGTTCGAGGGTCGAGCCGCTCCATGGCGTTTCACTCCTCTACTCGACTGATCGGGGGTTGGTGCCCTGTCAGCCCCATGTCCTACCCGGTGTCGAGATCGGTACACCTGTCCGGTACCCACGAAAAGGGCCGGCCGGTGTGACCGGCCGGCCCTTGACGAGACCGCTCAGGCCAGCGCGGCCTCCGCGTCCAGGGTGACCGCGGCGGCGTGCACGACGGCGGCGATCCGCAGCCCCTCGTGCACCTGCTCGCGGCTGAAGCCCGCGGCGCGCAGTGTCTTCTCGTGCGACTCCAGGCAGACGCCGCAGCCGGTGATCGCCGAGACGGCGAGGCACCACAGCTCGAAGTCGGCCTTCTCCACCCCGGGCCGGGCGATGATCTGCATCCGCAGCCGGGCCGGGATCGACTGGTACTGCTCGTCGCCGATCAGGTGCTTGGACCGGTAGTAGATGTTGTTCATCGCCATGATCGCGGCGGCGCCCTTGGCCGCTTCGACCGCCTCCGGCTTGAGATGGCCGGTCGCCTCGGCGGCGATCTCCCGCAGCACCACCGGGTTGCGCGCGGCGACCGCGCAGGCCAGCGCGGTGCCCCAGGCCTGGATCGGGTTCAGCGTGCTGGTGCCGATGGTGGAGCCGAGGTTGAGCTTGATGTCCTTGGCGTACTCGGGCAGAGCCGCCTTGACCGCGTCCAGGCCCATGCTCAGGCCCCGGCGCCGGCGAGGAGCGCGTTGGCGTCCAGGGTCTCGCCGCCCTTGTTCCAGTTGCACGGGCAGAGCTCGTCGGTCTGCAGCGCGTCGAGCACCCGCAGCACCTCGGAGACGTTCCGGCCGACCGAGCCGGCGGTCACCATGGCGAACTGGATCTCGTTGTTCGGGTCGACGATGAAGGTCGCCCGCTGGGCCACGCCGTCCTCGCCGAGCACGCCGCAGGCGCTGGTCAGCTCGCGCTTGATGTCGCTGAGCATCGGGAACGGCAGCTCGCGCAGGTCCGGGTGGTCCTTGCGCCAGGCGTAGTGGACGTACTCGTTGTCCACCGACACGCCGAGGACCTGGGCGTCCCGGTCGGCGAACTCGCCGTTGAGCCGGCCGAACTCGGCGATCTCCGTCGGGCAGATGAAGGTGAAGTCCTTCGGCCAGAAGAAGACGACCCGCCACTGGCCCTCGTGGGACTTGTGGTTGATGGTCTCGAAGGCCTTGTCGGCCTCCAGGGACACGCAGGCGGTGAGTTCGTACTCGGGGAAGCGGTCACCGACAGTGAGCACAGGTCCTCCTTGACAGCGGCACGAGGCCGGTAACTGGATCAGTTCCAAATACTTCCGCAGCGGGGTTTCCGGCTGGTGGCGGCCGGGCGACTTGTGAAGTCGATCACGAACGGCGGATTCTGTCCCGAAGTGCGAGGCGGACGGGGTATCGCGACCCTCCGTCACCGTCTCGACATGTGGATTTTGCCTCCCAAAACCAGGGGGAGGGTGGCAGAGTACCGATCGTGACCAGCACCGTCCTGATTATTCGCAGCTAGCGCGCCGGCTCCCCCTCCGCCGAGCGCGCAGACCTCCCGCATTCGCGGGGGGTCTTTTTGTTGCTCCCCGAAAGGACTCCGCATGACGTTCCAGGTGTACGACACGACGTTGCGCGACGGCGCGCAGCGCGAGGGGCTGAGCTACTCGGTGGTCGACAAGCTCGCGGTGGCCCGGCTGCTCGACGAGTTCGGGGTCGGCTTCATCGAGGGCGGCTGGCCGGGCGCGGTGCCGAAGGACACCGAGTTCTTCCGCCGGGCGTACGGCGAACTCGACCTGAAGCACGCGGTGCTGGTCGCGTTCGGCGCCACCCGGCGGGCCGGCGTGGCGGTCGCCGACGACCCGCAGGTGCGCGGCCTGCTCGACGCGCGGACCCCGGCGGTCGCCCTGGTCGCCAAGGCCGACCTGCGGCACGTCGAACGGGCGCTGCGCACCACCGCCGCGGAGAACCTCGCGATGGTCCGCGACACCGTGGCGTACCTGGTCGGGCAGGGGCGGCGGGTCTTCGTCGACGGGGAGCACTTCTTCGACGGTTACCGGCAGGACCCGGCGTACACCGCCGCGGTGGTGGAGACCGCGCTCGCCGCGGGCGCCGAGCGGGTGGTGCTCTGCGACACCAACGGCGGGATGCTCCCCTCGCAGGTCACCGCGGCGATCGCCGACCTGACTGACCGGCTCGGCGTGGGCCCGGAACTGTTCGGCATGCACGCCCAGAACGACACCGCCTGCGCGGTTGCCAACACCATCGCCGCGGTCGAGGCCGGGGTGCGCCACGTCCAGGGCACCGCGAACGGCTACGGCGAGCGCCCCGGCAACGCCGACATCTTCGCGGTGGTCGCCAACCTCCAGCTCAAGCTCGGGCTGCCCGTCCTACCGGAGGGCTGCCTGGAACAGATGGTGCGGGTCTCCCACGCCATCGCCGAGATCGCCAACATCGCCCCCGACACCCACCAGGCGTACGCCGGGGCGGCCGCCTTCGCCCACAAGGCGGGGCTGCACGCGAGCGCGATCAAGGTGGATCCGCTGCTCTACAACCACGTGGACCCACAGGTGGTGGGCAACGACATGCGGATCCTGGTGACCGAGATGGCCGGCCGGGCCAGCGTCGAGCTCAAGAGTCGTGAGCTCGGACTGGACCTGGCCGGCCATCCGGAGGCGCTGTCCCGGGTGACCGGTCGGGTCAAGGAACTGGAGGCCGGGGGCTGGTCGTTCGAGGCCGCGGACGCCTCGTTCGAGCTGCTGGTCCGCTCCGAGCTGCCGGACGCCGCCCCGGTGCGGCCGTTCGCGCTGGAGTCGTACCGGGTGCTGGTGGAGCACCGAGAGGACGGCGCGGTGGTCTCCGAGGCGACCGTCAAGATCCGGGTGCGCGGGGAGCGGGTGATCGCCACGGCCGAAGGGAACGGCCCGGTCAACGCCCTGGACGAGGCGCTGCGGGTCGGGCTGGCCCGGCACTACCCGGAGCTGCGCGACTTCGAGCTGGCGGACTACAAGGTGCGGATCCTGGAGGGCACCAGCGGCACCGGCGCGGTGACCCGGGTGCTGCTGGAGACCGCCGACGGCAACGGCCGCGACTGGACGACGGTCGGTGTGCACCCCAACGTCGTCGAGGCGAGCTGGCACGCCCTCGTCGACGCCCTCACCTACGGCCTGGACCGCACCCGGGTCTGACCCCGCTCCGGCGGACGGACCGGCGGTGGCCGGCCCGGTCCGGAAGCGGCCGGACGAGGGGCGGGTCAGGCGGGGAGGGTGAGGACGGCGAGGACGGCGCGGTGGTCGCTGCCGGGAAGCGGGTGGACCCGCACCGAGCGGACCGCGATCCGGCGGTCGACCAGCACGTGGTCGATGGTCACCGGGGGGATCGGGTCGCCGTCGTACGGGCCCCAGGTGCCGGTCAGGCCCGCGCCCGCGGCGTCGGCCGCGTCGACGTACCCGGTCGCCAGCAGGGCGCGCAGCGGGGCGTGGTCGAGGGTGGCGTTGAAGTCCCCGGCCAGGATGCCCAGTGGGCCGTCCGGGGTGGCCCGCGGCTGCGCCGCGAGATCGTCGCGCCAGTAGCCGACCTGGTCCACCGCGTACGGTGCCGCGGGGTGCGCCGACTCCACCCGCACCGGGGGGCTGCCCGGCGGCGTCACGGTGCCGTACGCCTGGGTGAAGCCCCAGCCGCCGCGCAGCTGCCGCACGCCGCCGTCGCTGATCGGGTGGCGGGCGTAGAGCCCGGAGCCGGGCGTGCCCACCTGCGGGTTCAGCTGCCGGTGGGGGAGCAGCTGGTCGAGGCCGAGCCGGTCCAGCTCCGCCTGCGCGCCGGGGGTGAACTCCTGCACGGCCAGCACGTCGACCCGGTGCGTGCGGACCAGGTCGACCAGCGTGCGCGGGTCGGCGGCGCCGGCCAGCAGATTCGCGGTGAGCACCCGCAGCGTCAGCCCGGCCGCCGCCGGCTGCGCCGAGCCCAGCCCCCGGGGCGCCACCACGGCGACCAGCGCGACCGCGGTCACCGCCGCGACCACCGCCGGCCAGCGGCGCCGCAGGGCGAGCGCGAGCAGCAACGGCACCAGGCTCCCGGCGGCGACGTACGGGGTGAAGGCGAGCGCCTGCACCAGCGGCCCGCGGTCCAGCCCGGCCAGGCGGGCCACCGCCCAGGCGAACCCGGGGGCCACGACGACCCAGCAGAGCGCCGCCCGGATCCGGTCGGAGCGGGTGCCGGCCGGGTGCGGCGCGGTCTGCGTGATCATGGCTGGAGACTATCCGGCCCGCCGCCGCGCCGTGGCCCGACCAACCGCGGCGAACGCATTTCACGAATACCGAAGCATTCGCCTTTCACGGTTTTACGACGCCGATACGACAACCCCGAAAAGCGTGATCGACTATTGACGCCCAGCTTTTTGTGGTGCTACGTTCCACATGGTTAAGGCGTCGGAACTGTGAGTAGTTATCGCTGCTCAGCAAGGGTGCGAGCTAAAAAAGTATTCAACGTTTCAGGTGCGACCGGGATTATTTATGGGTTGGCTACGGTCAATTATCGTCCCGGGCTGAAAAAGGGTAATGAACCGTCCCGCGCAGCGCGGGTCGGCCGTATCACCACGGTCACAAAAGGGAGACCTGTCATGACCAAGATCCTCAGACGTAAGGCGGTGGCGGTGGCGTTCGCCGTCCTGGCCCTCACCCTGGCCGGCGGCGGGGTCGCCGTCGCCCAGGCCCCGGACGGCGCCCAGCCGGCCGCCCGCGCCGGCAACGGCGCCCAGCCGCCGGTGACCGCGCAGTCGGCGCGCATGGCCAAGGCGGCGCTGGCCAACGGCGTCCAGGCGACCGCGGCCGCCGGCACCCACTACACCATCATCGTCAACGCCAACGGCACCCGGGCCCGGGGCACCGGCACCGTGATCAAGTACGGCGTCGGCCAGTACGAGGTCCAGTTCCCCTACGTCGTCACCGGCGGCGTCTACGTGGCGACCATCGGCCGGCCGGACTCCTGCTGCATCCCGGCGGGCGGCGAGGTCGCCGTGGCGCCCCGGCTGCTCACCCCGAACGGGGTGTTCGTGCAGACCCGCAACTCGGCCGGGGCTGCCGTCGACCTGCCGTTCCACCTCGTCGTACACCTCTGACCCCCGCCGGGGAGCCGGCCCGCACGCCAGCCGTGCGGGCCGGCTTCTCCGGTTCCTGCCGGGCTGAGACGTTCCGGATCGGCGGCGCCGTATGGGCTGCTCAGGGCCGGTAATTCCGACGTTTGTCCGACCACCGCCACGGGAAGCAAGCACCGTGACGGACATCTCGGACACCCTGGCCAGCGTGCCCAGCCCGGTCGATCCCGACGCGACGACAGCGGAGCTGGAACAGACCCTCTTCGAGGTCAAACGCGTGATCGTCGGGCAGGATCGGCTCGTCGACCGCCTGCTCACCGCCCTCGTCGCCGAGGGGCACTGCCTGCTGGAGGGCGTACCCGGCGTGGCCAAGACACTGGCCGCGCAGACCCTCGCCACGGTGGTCGGTGGCACCTTCTCCCGGATCCAGTTCACCCCGGACCTCGTCCCGTCCGACATCGTCGGCACCCGGATCTACCGGGCCTCGAAGGAGACCTTCGACATCGAGCTGGGCCCGATCATGGCGAACCTGGTGCTCGCCGACGAGATCAACCGGGCCCCGGCGAAGGTGCAGTCGGCGCTGCTGGAGGCGATGGCCGAGCGGCAGGTCTCGATCGGCGGGCGGAGCTACGAGGTGCCCGAGCCGTTCCTGGTGCTCGCCACCCAGAACCCGATCGAGTCGGAGGGGGTCTACCAGCTCCCCGAGGCGCAGCGCGACCGCTTCCTCATGAAGATCGTCGTCGACTACCCGAGCGACACCGACGAGCTGGCGATCCTCTACCGGATGAGCACCGACCGGCCGCGGGCCCGCCCGGTGCTCGACCCGCAGCGGCTGCGTGAGCTGCAGCTCCGCGCCGCCCACGTCTTCGTGCACCACGCCATCGCCGAGTACGTGGTCCGGCTCATCCTGGCCACCCGGGACCCGGGCCGGTTCGGGCTGGCGGAACTCGCCCCGCTGCTCGCGTACGGGGCGAGCCCGCGGGCCACCCTCGGCCTGGTGGCCGCCGCCCGCGCCCAGGCGATGCTGCGCGGCCGCGAGTACGTGTTGCCCGAGGACGTCCGGGAACTGGCCGTGGACGTGCTCGCCCACCGGCTGGTGCTCTCCTTCGACGCGATCGCCGACGGGGTGGCCGCCGAGTCGGTGGTCCGCCGGCTGGTCGACGCGGTGCCGCCACCCCGGATCGCCAACCACCATCCGGAGCACGCGCCCGATCTGGCGGCGGCATGAGGTGGCGCGCCGCCACCACGCCGGCGCCGACCGATCCGGGGCTGGCCGATCTCGCCCCCGACCGGCGGCTGCGCCGGCTGGAGCTGACCGTTACCCGTCGGCTCGACGGCCTGCTGCACGGGCAGTACCGGGGACTGCTGCCCGGCCCGGGCAGCGAGCCGGCCGGCAGCCGGGAGTACCGCCCCGGTGAGGACGAGGTACGCCGGATGGACTGGGCGGTGACCGCCCGCACCACGGTGCCGCACGTCCGCGAGGTCGACGCCGATCGGGAACTGACCACGTGGCTGCTGGTCGACGCCAGCCCCAGCATGGAGTACGGCACCGCCGAGCTGGACAAGCGGGAGCTGGCCGTGGCGGCGGTCGCGGCGGTCGGCTTCCTCACCGCCGGGCTCGGCAACCGCCTCGGCGCGCAGGTGCTCGGCCCGGACAGGCTGCGCCGGTATCCGGCCCGCAGCGGGCGTACCCACCTGCTCGGGCTGCTCCGCACGCTGCTGGCCGCACCCCGCACCGGCGGGTACGACCCGGCGGACGTGCCCCCGGCGGCACCCGACCTGGCCGACGCGCTGGACGCCGTGCACCGGGTGGCCACCCGGCGCGGCCTGGTCGTGGTGGTCTCGGACTTCCTCGACGGGCTGCCTGACGACCCCCGGCGGGAACCACCCTGGGAACGCGCCCTGCGCCGACTCGCCGTCCGGCACCAGGTGCTCGCCGTCGAGATCACCGACCCGCGCGAGCTGGAGCTGCCGGACGTCGGCCTGATCACCCTGGTCGACCCGGAGACCGGCCGCCGCCGCGAGGTCTGGACCGGTGACCGGTTGCTGCGCGAGCGGTACGCGGCCGCCGCGGCCGCCCAGCGCGAGCAGGTCCGCCAGGCGGTGCGCCGCAGCGGGGCGACCCACCTGCCGCTGCGTACCGACCGGGACTGGGGCGCCGACATCGTGCGGCACGTGCAGGCCCAGCGCCGGCTGGTGGCCGCCCCGGCCGGCCCGGCCCGGGGAGGTGCCGCGTGATCTGGGAGTCCCCGGTCCGGCTCTGGCTGCTCCTCGGCGTGCTCGCCCTGGCGGTCGGCTACCTGATGATGCAGCGCCGCCGCAGCCGGTACGCCGTCCGGTTCACCAACCTGCGGCTGCTCGACCGGGTGGCCCCGGAACGGCCGGCGTGGCGGCGGCACGTGCCGGCCGGACTCTTCCTCGCCATGCTGGCGCTGCTGGTGGTGGGCTTCGCCCGGCCGACGGCCGAGGTGCAGGTGCCCCGGGAGCGCGCCACCGTGATGGTGGCGGTGGACGTCTCCACCTCGATGCTCGCCACCGACGTCGAGCCGGACCGGCTCAGCGCTGCCAAGGAGGCGGCCCGCCGGTTCGTCGACGGCCTGCCGGACGAGTTCAACGTCGGGTTGGTCGCCTTCGCCGGCAGCGCGGCGGTGCTGGTGCCGCCGGGCACCGACCGGGAGTCGCTGCACGAGGGCATCGACCGGCTCGCCGAGGGCGCCACCGGCGTGCAGGGCACCGCGATCGGGGAGGCCATCAGCACCTCGCTCGGCGCGCTGAAGGGCCTGGACAGCCAGGCGGCGAAGGAGCCGCCACCGGCCCGGATCATCCTGCTCTCCGACGGGGCGAACACCTCCGGGATGGATCCGATGGAGGCCGCGGCGGGCGCTGTCGCGGTCGAGGTCCCGGTGCACACCATCTCCTTCGGCACCCCGACCGGGTTCGTCGACCGAGGCGGCCGGCCGATCCAGGTGCCGGTGGACGGGCAGACCCTGCGCGCGGTCGCCGAGGAGACCGGCGGCGTCTTCCACGAGGCCAGCACCAGCGACGAGCTGCGCGCGGTCTACGACGACATCGGCAGTTCGGTCGGGTACCGCACCGAGCGGCAGGACGTGTCGGCCCGCTTCATCGGCCTCGGGCTGGTGTTCGCGATGGGTGCGGCGGCCGGCTCGATGCGCTGGTTCTCCCGCCTGCCCTGATCGCGGACCGACAGTGAGGAGCGTACGCATGGCTGTGCAGACTGGACTGGGCGAGCCGCGCGGCCCCTGGTTCACCTCGCCCGAGCTGGACCCGGACGGGCGGGGCGGATGGGACGGGACCGGGGCGGGCCGGGGCCCGGCGGGGCCGCGCTGGCGGGCCCGGCTGCTGGCCGCGCTGGCGGTCATCGCCCTCTCCACCGTCTCGGGTGCGGTGGCCGGCGGCTGGGTGGCCGGCCGGGACGGCGTGCCCGGCGCGGCGCCGGCCTCCGCAGCGCCGGTGCCGGCGGAGCTGGTCACCGCCGCCGGCAAGACCGTGCCGGGGGTGGTGTCGGTGCTGGTCGGCGGGGCCGGCGGCGCGTCGGCGACCGGATCCGGCTTCGCCGTGGACAACGAGCAGCACATCATCACCAACGACCACATCCTGGCC
This sequence comes from Micromonospora sp. LZ34, assembly GCF_052981855.1. Lineage (NCBI taxonomy): Bacteria > Bacillati > Actinomycetota > Actinomycetes > Micromonosporales > Micromonosporaceae > Micromonospora > Micromonospora sp. LZ34. Next base: position 116,291 of record NZ_JBRIQN010000006.1, on the reverse strand, counting down.
AAGGGCCGCAACGGCTCGGTGACGGTGGAACTGCCGGACGGCCGGCGGTTCGCCGCGGAGGTGGTCGGCCGGGAGCCGCGCAGCGACCTGGCGGTGCTCAAGGTGCCGCCGTCGGCCGGGCTGGCGGCGCTGCCGCTGGCCAAGCCCGGCTCCACCCGGGTCGGCGAGCCGGTGCTGGCGGTCGGATCGCCGCTGGGGCTGCCCGGCACCGTCACCGCCGGCATCGTCAGCGCGCTGGACCGGCAGGTCCGGCTCGGCGACAACCGGCACTCCGCGGTGCAGACCGACGCCTCGATCAACCCGGGCAACTCCGGCGGCCCGCTGGTCAACGCGCGCGGCGAGGTGGTCGGGGTGAACACCGCGATCGCCACCATCGACGGCAACGGCTCGATCGGCATCGGCTTCGCGATCCCGATCGACCAGGTGCAGCAGACCGCCGACACGATCATCGGCAAGGGGGGCTGAGCTGCCGGCATCGCCCCGTCGGGGCCGCGCTGGGAAAGCGGGAAGTGTCGGATACCCGGCGCGAAATGATCGGGCCATGGAAATATTACGCTGAGTATGGATACTGGCGTGGGTGGAGCGTCCTCTCATCGCGGTCCTCCTGCTGGTGGGCCTGATCATCGGTTGCGGCGTGGGGTCGGCGTACGCCCGGGCGCGGCGCGGTTGGGCCGACTACCAGACCGTCAAGAAGTCCGTGCCCGGCGCGCGTCGCGCCGCGTGGCTGCTCGTCCGGGCGGTCACCACCAAGATCGGGGCGATCGCCCTGCTGCTGGTCGGGGCGGTCGCGTACGCGGCCGTCGGCGCCGACGACGAGGCCGCGCAACCGTCGCCCACCCCGAGTGCCACGCCCGGTGACCGGCCCGGGCGCTAGCCTCAGGGGGTGGACGACGGACTGCGGGTGACCGACCGGTGGGTCGTCCCCGCCGGGGAGCTGCGGGAACGGTTCTCCCGCTCGTCCGGCCCCGGCGGGCAGGGGGTGAACACCGCCGACTCCCGGGTCGAGCTGAGCTTCGACCTCGGCTCGTCGCCGAGCGTGCCGGCGTCGCTGCGGGCGCGGGCCCTGGAGCGGCTGGCCAACCGGCTGGTCGACGGGGTGCTCACCATCGCCGCCAGCGAGCACCGGGCGCAGCTGGCCAACCGGGAGGCCGCCCGGGAGCGGCTGATCGCCCTGCTGCGCGAGGCGGTGGCCCCGCCGCCCCCGCCGCGCCGGCCGACCCGGCCGTCCCGAGGCGCCAAGGAGCGTCGGCTGGCCGAGAAGAAGCGCCAGTCGCAGCGCAAGCGGGACCGCCGCGTCGACGGCGATTAGCGCGACCACATCGTGGAGCACCGCCTGTGAGCGGCGTCTCGTGCGTTGGACTGACAGAATCTGGAATCTGTTACTCCGACGATGTAGCGTTGAGCGCGTCAACCACCACGGTGAGAGGACGCACCCATGGACACCCGCACGCTCGGCACCACCGGCCCGACCGTCTCCCGCCTCGGGCTCGGCCTGATGGGCATGTCGGACCTCTACGGCGCCGCCGACGAGGCCGAGAGCATCGCCACCGTCCACGCCGCGCTCGACGCCGGCGTGACCCTGCTCGACACCGGCGACTTCTACGGCATGGGCCACAACGAGATGCTGCTCCGCGACGCGCTGCGCGGCCGGAACCGGGACAACGCGGTGATCAGCGTCAAGTTCGGCGCGTTGCGCGACGCCGAGGGCGGCTGGAACGGCATCGACCTGCGGCCGGCCGCGATCAAGAACTTCCTGGCGTACACCCTGCGCCGGCTGGGCACCGACCACGTCGACATCTACCGGCCGGCCCGGATGTCCCCGGACGTCCCGGTCGAGGACGTCGTCGGGACGCTGGCCGACCTGGTCACCGCCGGCCACGTCCGGCACATCGGCCTCTCCGAGGTGGGCGCCGAGACGCTGCGCCGGGCGCACGCCGTGCACCCGATCACCGACCTCCAGATCGAGTACTCGCTGATCTCCCGGGGCATCGAGACCGAGATCCTCCCGGTCGCCCGCGAACTCGGCGTCGGCGTCACCGCGTACGGGGTGCTGTCCCGGGGCCTGATCAGCGGGCACTGGACGGCCGGGCGCGGCACCGGGCCCACCGACTTCCGGACCTACCTGCCCCGCTTCACCGGCGAGAACCTGGACCGGAACCTGGCCCTGGTCGACGCCCTGCGCAAGGTCGCCGAGGCCAAGGGCGTCACGGTCGCGCAGATCGCCATCGCCTGGGTGCTCTCCCGCGGTGAGGACATCGTGCCGCTGGTCGGCGCCCGGCGTCGGGACCGGCTGGCCGAGGCCCTGGGCGCGCTCGAGGTCGGCCTGGGCGCCGACGACCTCGCCGCGATCGAGGCCGCCGTGCCGCTCGGGGAGGTGGCCGGCAGCCGGTACGACGAGGCGCAGATGGCGCACCTGGACAGCGAGCGGGCGTGAGCCCGCGGCCGGGACGCGACCCCCGGGCGGGGGCCGCGTCCCGGCCGGTCCCGCCGTCAGGGAGGCTGTGCTGATGACCGACCCGTCGATCCTCACCGCCGAGCGCATCCTCGACACGGCCGAGGAGGTGCTGCGCCGGTTCGGCCCGGCCAAGGCGACCGTGCTGGACATCGCTCGGGCGCTCGGGGTCAGCCACGGCAGCGTCTACCGGCACTTCCCGAGCAAGGCCGCGCTGCGCGACGCGGTCGCCGAACGCTGGCTGGCCCGGGTCTCCACCCCGCTGGTCGCGGTGGCCACCGCCGACGACCCCGCCCCGGCCCGGCTGCGCCGCTGGCTGGCCGAGCTCAGTGGCACCAAGCGTCGGATCGCCCGCGAGGACCCGGAGCTGTTCGACAACTTCCAGCAGCTGGCCACCCAGTCTCGCACGGTCGTCGCACGACACCTGGACGAGCTGGCCGGGCAGCTCGCGATCGTCGTCGCCGACGGGGTGGCGGCCGGCGAGTTCGCCGTCGCCGATCCCGCGCTGGCCGCCCGGGCCCTGCTCCAGGCCACCGCGCGGTTCCACCACCCGGCCCACGTCGCCGACTGGACCGAACCGGACCTCGACGACGACTTCGACGCGGTGGTCACCCTCCTGCTGGACGGCCTGCGCGCCCGCCCGGCCGGTTGACCTCCGCGCTGGTCCGGCCAACCTCCGTTCGCTGGTCCGGTACGGCCGCCAGCAGCCGCTCCCGCAGCCGGGCGGCCCGCTCGGCGAAACCACGCTGGGCGGTCACGTACTCGGCCCGCCCCTCCGCGGTCTCCACCCGCACCGGCGGGTAGCCGAGCGCGGCGAGGTCGTACGGGCTGGCCCGCATGTCCAGGGCGCGGATCTCCCGGGCCAGCGCGAAACAGTCCGCGACCAGCTCCGACGGCACCAGCGGAGAGAGCTTGTACGCCCACTTGTAGAGATCCATGTTGGCGTGTAGGCAGCCCGGCTGCTCGTTGGCGTGCTGGGTTTCCCGGGTCGGGGTGAGCAGGTTCAGCGGCCGGGCCGGCGCGGTGAAGAACCGGTACGCGTCGAAGTGGCTGCACCGGATCCGGTTCGCCTCCACCGTCCGCGCGGTCTGCTCGGGGCTCAGCCGCAGCGGCCACGCGTTGTGCCGTACCTCCGCCTGGGTCTGCCGGTAGACCATCGCCCACTCGTGCATGCCGAAGCAGCCGAGGTGCGCCGGCCGGCCGGCGGTCGCCGCGAGCAGCGAGCGGATCCAGTCGACCGAGTCGTCCCGGCGGGCGCGTACCGCGGCGGTGTCGAGGGCGACCCCGGCGGCGGTGGCGCGGTAGTCCCGGCCGAACTCGGCCGGATCCGCGTCCCGCAGCACCACGCCGGCACCCGGGTGCCAGCGGCGCAGCTGAGCCGGCCGGTGCGAGTAGTAGGTGAAGAGGAAGTCCTCCACCGGGTGCTTCTCAGCGCGGCGGCGCCGGGCCAGGTGCGGGGTGAGCCACGCGTCGACCCGCTCCTCGTGCGCCCGCCGCCGGGCCTGCCAGTCCGCGGCGTCGAGCGCGGCGGCGGGGGCGAGGGCGGCGGTCACGGACCCCAGGGTACGACCGCCGCCCACCGGCCGGTCAGGGCACGTCCACCCGCACCCCGGCGGAGAAGACCCCGCTGCGCAGCTCCAACTGGGTCGGCGGTTTCCACCCGGCCACGGTGAAGACCAGCGGCAGCACCATCCGGGTGCCCGCCGCCACCGGCTGGGCGAAAACGTCCCGGCCCTGGTTGGCCGCCCGGGTGGCCAGCTCGTCGGTGCTGACGAAGTTGCCGTCCGGCAGGTACGCCCGTTGCAGCCGGCCGTGCCAGCTCTGCTTCTCCGGGCTGACGTTGCGGAGCCCCACGGTGGCCTGGCACCGCCGGCCGCCCACTCCGGGGTCGCAGGCGATGCGGTAGACGGTGAACTCGAAGGCCGACTCGCGCAGCGGCACGCCGACCGGGCCGTTCACCCCGCGGCCGATCCACGCCCCGCTCGTCGGCTGGCTGCCGGTGTCGACCGCGGCGACCCGCTGGGTGGCCGTCCAGCCGGCCGCGCCGATCGTGCCGGCCAGCACCGCCGCGGCCACCCCGACCAGCAGCCACACCGGCGGGGTGCGGCGACGCTCCGGCGGCCGTGGCGCGGCCGGTCGCGGGTACACGGTGCCCGGCCCGTCGGTCGCCAGCGCCGCGGCCACCGGCCGCCGCCGGCGGCGCCAGGCCCAGAGCAAGCCGCCGGCGGCGAGCAGCAGCACGCCGACCAGTCCCGCCAGCACCACGGGTGGCCGGCGCCACACCGGCGCCTCGGTCACCTCGGCGGCCGGCACCGGCGCGGCGTTCCAGGTCGCCGTCGCGCAGTCGTACGGTCGGCCGCCGTCACCGGCGAAGGCGCAGGCCGGCGCGGTCAGCGGGCGGCCCGGCGCGGCGATGGTGAGGGCCGTGCCGAGGGTGGTGGTGCTCCTGGCCGGCAACCGCAGCCGCCAGGTCACCTCGGTGGCTGACGACTGCCCCGCGCGGGTGGCCCGGCCACCGGGGGAGATGGCGGTCGCCGAGGAGCCCGCCGGCAGCTCCTGCCGGACGGTGGTGTCCACAGGCGCGCTGCCGGTGTTGCGCACCTGGATCCGGTAGCGCGGGGCCGGCGTGCTCTCCGGCGCCACCGCCACGGTGACGGGTGACGGGGCCGGTGGCGGCGCGGCCCGGGTCGGGGTCGGCACCGCCGGTGGCGCGGAGGGCATCGCCGGTGCGGCTGCCTCCGGGGCCGCCGCCGGCCGCGGCTGTGTGGCCGCCACCGGCCGTGGCTCCGCGGCCGCGGCCTCCGGGGCCGACGGGTGCAGTGCCGGCAGGGCGGCGAGGACGCCGAGGCAGTGGACGAACACTGCGAGGGCTCTGTGGTGTCGTGTCGATGCAGGCATACGAACGAACCTCCGCAGCCGACGCTAGGGGCGGCCGGACGTCGTGCGGGTACGAAGCGTGGAATACCGCCCCGACGGCCGGCGGACCGGGTAGCCTGCCCCGGCCGGGCCCCGGTTCCGCCTCGCCGGTCGTGGCGCCGGCCGGGCCTGCTCCGGCCGGGGATAGATTGGCCTGGTGCGTATCGCTCGTTTCGCTCATGCCAAGGGAATGTCGTTCGGGGTCGTCGAGGGGGAGTCGGGGGCCGGTCCGCAGGGCCTCACGATCGCCGAGATCGAGGGCCACCCGTTCGGCCAGCTCACCTTCAGCGGCGCCCGCTGGGCGCTCTCCGACGTCCGGCTGCTCTCGCCGATCCTGCCCAGCAAGGTGGTGTGTGTCGGGCGCAACTACGCCGAGCACGCCGCCGAGCACGGCAGCGAGGTGCCGAAGGAGCCGCTGCTCTTCCTCAAGCCGTCCACCTCGGTGATCGGCCCCCGGGACGCGATCCGGCTGCCGATCTTCTCCAAGCAGGTCGAGCACGAGGCGGAGCTGGCCGTGGTGATCGGCGCGCCGGGTGCCCGCCGGGCCGACCGGGCCGCCGCGGAGCGGGCCATCTTCGGCTACACCTGCGCCAACGACATCACCGCCCGGGACCTGCAGCGCTCCGACGGCCAGTGGACCCGGGCCAAGGGCTTCGACTCGTTCTGCCCGATCGGGCCCTGGATCACCACCGGGCTGGACGTCAGCGACCTGGAGATCCGTTGCGAGGTGGGGCGCGGCCCGGAGGAGATGGAGGTCCGGCAGCTGGGCCGCACCCGGGACATGGTCTTCGACGTGCCGGCGCTGGTGTCGTACATCTCGCACGTGATGACGCTGCTGCCCGGGGACGTGGTGCTGACCGGCACGCCGGCGGGGGTTAGCCCGCTCGCCGACGGGGATACGGTCACCGTGCGGATCGAGGGCATCGGCGAGCTCACCAACCCGGTGGTGCCCGTCGCCTGAACCGCGTCGAGAGCCCGTTTGCGCAGCTCAAGGGCGGTTTCGGGGGGCTCGATTTGGCCTGCTGGCACCGGGAGGGTAAAGTTTGTCCCCGGCGCCGCAAGGGGCCAATGGGGTATGGGGTAATTGGCAGCCCGACTGATTCTGGTTCAGTTAGTCTAGGTTCGAGTCCTGGTACCCCAGCAAACCGGTGTTCGTGAGAATGTCGGTCGCTGGATTCTGCCGGAGTCCACGCCCGTCCCCGCAAGGGGTCGGGCGGGGTCTCTGATAGGGTTCAGCGGCGCCGCTCGCAGGAGCGGCGAGGCAAGAAGGTTCTGGCCCCGTCGTCTAGCGGCCCAGGACGCCGCCCTCTCAAGGCGGTAGCGCCGGTTCGAATCCGGTCGGGGCTACATCCGGGTGCGGCCCGTCTCGTTTCGACGAGGCGGGCCGTTCCGCTTCTGCGCGGTCTACCCACCCCGACCCGGTCCACACCCGGTGAGGGGACGCCGCTACACTACAGCGGCGGCCGCCCGGCAGGGCGGTGAACGCAGGAAAGTGCCTGGCCCCGTCGTCTAGCGGCCCAGGACGCCGCCCTCTCAAGGCGGTAGCGCCGGTTCGAATCCGGTCGGGGCTACCACAACGGCCCGCCTCGCTCCCGCGAGGCGGGCCGTCCCCGTTCCCCACCTCTGCGCCTCCCCGGTCCCACGCCGTTGATCATGGGGTTAGCGGCGGTCCGGGAGATCGAACTCGCCGCTAACCCCATGATCAACCGACTGCTCCGGGGACTCGGAAGCGGGCGGGGTCAGAGGCCGGAGAGGCGTTGGCCGGCGCGGACGACGGCCATGGCGTGGCGTTCGCCGGGGCGGCGGCCGAGGCGCTCGATCGGGCCGGAGATGCTGATCGCGGCGATCACCCGGCCGGTGCGGTCCCGGATCGGGGCGGAGACGCTCGCCACACCCGCCTCCCGCTCGGCGACGCTCTGCGCCCAGCCGCGCCGGCGGACCTCGGCCAGCGTGCGGCCGGTGAACTTCGACCGGGGCAGCAGCGGCATCACCGCCTCCGGCGGCTCCCAGGCGAGCAGGATCTGCGCCGCCGACCCGGCGGTCATCGGCAGCACCGAGCCGACCGGCACGGTGTCGCGCAGGCCGCTGGCCCGCTCGGCGGCGGCCACGCAGATCCGCTCGTCGGCGCGGCGCAGGTAGAGCTGGGCGCTCTCGCCGGTGGCGTCGCGCAGCGCGGCCAGCAGCGGCTCGGCCGCGGTCAGCAGCACGTCCGGCGCGGCGTTCGCCAGCTCACCCAGGCGCGGGCCGGGCCGCCAGCGGCCCTGGGTGTCCCGGACCAGCATCCGGTGGATCTCCAGCGCCTGCGCCAGCCGGTGCGCGGTGGCTCGCGGCAGCTTGGTGCGTTCAACGAGTTCGGCCAGGCTGGCGCCGTCGACGCAGGCGGCCAGGATGACCACCGCCTTGTCGAGAACGCCGACACCGCTCATACTGTGTCCCACAAGCCGAAATTTACCTCCCAGAATTTAGGATGTCCAGATGGTGGGAGTCACTCCCGAGCCGGCGCCCAGGACCCTGGCCGAGAAGGTCTGGGACGCGCACGTCGTACGGTCTGCCGAGGGCGAGCCGGATCTGCTCTTCATCGACCTGCACCTGCTGCACGAGGTGACCAGCCCGCAGGCGTTCGACGGACTGCGGCTCGCCGGCCGCCGGGTGCGCCGCACCGATCTCACGATCGCGACCGAGGACCACAACACCCCGACCGGGTACGCCGAGCCGGCGTTCCGGGAGCGGCGCGGCGACCTGCTCACCATCGCCGACCCGACCTCGCGCACCCAGATCGAGACGCTGCGCCGCAACTGCGCCGAGTTCGGCATCCGGCTGCACCCGCTGGGCGACGACAACCAGGGCATCGTGCACGTGATCGGCCCCCAGCTCGGCCTCACCCAGCCGGGCATGACCATCGTCTGCGGCGACTCGCACACCGCCACCCACGGCGCGTTCGGTGCGCTCGCCTTCGGCATCGGCACCAGCGAGGTCGAGCACGTGCTGGCCACCCAGACGCTGCCGCAGTCCCGCCCGAAGACGATGGCGGTCAACGTCACCGGGCAACTCGGCCCGGGCGTCACCGCCAAGGACCTGGTGCTCGCCCTGATCGCCCAGGTGGGCACCGGGGGCGGGCGCGGCCACATCGTGGAGTACCGCGGCGAGGCGATCCGGTCGCTGTCCATGGAGGGCCGGATGACCATCGCCAACATGTCCATCGAGTGGGGCGCCAAGGCCGGCATGATCGCGCCGGACGAGACCACCTTCGCGTACCTCAAGGGGCGGCCGAACGCCCCGCGCGGCGCGGACTGGGACGCGGCGCTGGCCTGGTGGCGGACGCTGCCCACCGACGAAGGGGCGACCTTCGACGCCGAGGTGACCCTGGACGCCAGCCTTGTCACCCCGTTCGTGACCTGGGGCACCAACCCGGGCCAGGGTGCGCCACTGGGCGCGTCGGTGCCCGACCCGGAGGAGTTCGCCACCGACAGCGAGCGGGCCGCCGCCCGCCGGGCCCTGGAGTACATGGACCTGCGCCCGGGCACGTCGCTGCGTGAGCTGCCGATCGACGTGGTCTTCGTCGGCTCCTGCACCAACGGCCGGCTGGAGGACCTGCGGGCCGCCGCCGACGTGTTGCGCGGGCACCGGGTCGCCGACGGCGTCCGGATGCTGGTGGTGCCCGGCTCCGCCGCGGTCCGCGAGGCGGCCGAGGCGGAGGGGCTGGACAAGGTCTTCGCCGACGCCGGCGCCGAGTGGCGCTTCGCCGGTTGTTCGATGTGTCTGGGCATGAACCCGGACACCCTCCAGCCCGGCCAGCGCTGCGCCTCGACCTCCAACCGCAACTTCGAGGGGCGGCAGGGCCGGGGCGGACGCACCCACCTGGTCTCCCCGCCGGTCGCCGCCGCCACCGCCGTGGTGGGCCGGCTGGCCGCTCCCGCCGATCTGTAGAAGGGCACACCGCAGATGGAGAGGTTCACCACCCACACCGGCACCGCCGTGCCGCTGCGCCGGTCCAACGTGGACACCGACCAGATCATTCCGGCCGTGTACCTCAAGCGGGTGACCCGGACCGGATTCGCCGACGGCTTGTTCAACGCCTGGCGGGAAGATCCGGAATTCGTGCTGAACGATGCCGCGTATTCCGGGGCGTCGATTCTCGTGGCCGGTCCGGAGTTCGGCACGGGGTCCTCCCGCGAGCACGCCGTCTGGGCGCTGCGCGACTGGGGGTTCCGGGCCGTGATCTCCCCGCGCTTCGGCGACATCTTCCGTGGCAACGCGCTCAAGGAAGGTCTGCTCCCGGTCGAGCTGGAATTGAAAGCGGTCGAAGAGATCTGGGCTCTCGTCGAGGCCGATCCGGCCGCCGCGGTCACCGTCGACCTGGCCGCCCGTGAGGTCCGCGCCGGGGGCTCCACCTGGTCGTTCCCGCTCGACGACTTCAGCCGCTGGCGGCTGATGGAGGGCTTGGACGACATTGGACTCACCCTCCGGCACGAGGCGGAGATCAGTGCTTTCGAGGCCCGCCGGCCGGCGTTCCTGCCGACCGTCGGATAGTCGTACGCCCCGCCGGAGCATCGGTTTCCGCCCCCACCGGTCCCGCCGGTGGGGGCGAATCCGTTGCGACACAAGGGCTTTTTTCCACCGAATGTTTGTGTCCCGGCAGCACAGGGCATACCGTGCGCGCAGAATGGCTCGCGTCGAGTCAGTTGCACAATCGGGAGGAAGTCGTGAACAAGGCCGAGCTCATCGAGGCGCTCGCCGTTCGCCTGGGGGACCGGAAGACGGCGACGGCCGCGCTCGACGCGGTCCTCACTGAGGTCCAGGCGGCGGTAACCAAGGGCGAGAAGGTGGCCATCACCGGTTTCGGAGCGTTCGAAAAGCGCATCCGGGGCGCGCGAACAGCGCGCAACCCCCGTACCGGTGAGGCGGTGAAGGTCAAGAAGACATCCGTGCCGACCTTCCGGCCGGGCGCCGGATTCAAGGAGATGGTGGCCAGCGGCAAGGTGCCGAAGGCCACGGCCGCGGCGAAGAAGACCACCGCGGCCGCCGCCAAGGCCACCGGCGCCAAGGCCACCGGCGCGAAGGCGACCGGGGCCAAGGCGACCGGGGCCAAGGCGGCCGCGGCGGGCAAGAAGACCGCCGCGGCGAAGAAGACCGCCCCGGCCACCAAGACCGCCGCGGCGAAGAAGGCCGCCACCACCAAGAAGACCGCCCCGGCGAAGAAGAGCGCCGCGGCGACCAAGACGGCCGCGGCGAAGAAGACCGCCACGGCCAGCAAGAGCGCGGCGGCCAAGAAGGCGCCGGCGAAGAAGTCCCCGGCCAAGAAGGCAGCGACCCGCCGCTGACCCGGCCCGTACCCGAGGGGCGTCCACCGTCGTGGTGGGCGCCCCTCGGCGTTCCGGTGCGCTCCGAGGGGCTGATCCGGGCCGCTGACGGGGGAGCCTCGCGGCGTTGACCCGGACCGGTAGGGCACGGACAATCGCCGTGCCGACCCACCCCCGCCGGTCACGAGAAGAGGGCGCCGGTGCGCAACCGTCACCTCACAACCGCCGCGCTGGCGCTGGGCCTCGTCCTCCTCACCGACGTGCTGCGGGTCTGGCTCCCGTCGATCATCACCATCTTCGGGCAGGCGGCGTCCACCCCGGCGGAGCTGATGGGCGCCTTCGCGCTCGGCTGGTTCCTGCTCGCCCTGGCCGCGCCGCCGCTGGTCCGGCGGCTCGGCGCCCGGCCGGTCACCCTCGCCGCGGCGGTGGTGCTGGCCGGGATCCGGCTGGCCCTCACCGCCGCGCCGGGCGGCCTGGCCCAGCTCTGGCTGGCCACCGCCGGCCTGCTCGCCGGTCTGCTGTGGCTGGCCGGCACCGCCACCGGCACGCCCCGGCCGGTGCCCGGTCTGGCCTTGGGACTGGCCCTGGGCGCGGTCGGGCACGCCCTGCTCGACACGTACGACCTGGTCTGGTGGGGGCGGTGGGAGGCCTGGCTGGTCAGCGGCGCGCTGGTCGTGCTCTTCCTGGCCGCGGCGTCCCTGCGGCGCCCGTCGACCGGGTCGTCCGCACCGGACGCGGCGGCCGGTGGGGCCCGCGCCTGGCTGCTGGCTGGTCCGGGACTGCTTCTGGCCGGCATGGTGGCGCTCTCCCCGGCGCTCGCCGGAACGGCGATGTCCTACTTCTACGGCCCCGGCGGGTCGATCGCCGAGCCACCGCCGCTGGGCCTGGCGCTGGCCGGTGGGGCGGTCGGGCTCTTCGTGCTCGCCGCGCTGGCACCGGCGCGGCGCTGGTGGCCGGTCGCGCCCGTGGCCCTGGTGCTCGGCGCGCTGCTCTTCGCCCTCGACCGGCCGGCGCTGCTCGCCCCGGCCGTCCTGCTGACCGCCGCCGGTCTCGGCGGTTGCCTGGCCCGCACCGATGCGCCCGCACCCGCCGCCGGCCCGCCGCCGGACGAGGCCGCCACCTCCGCCGCCACGCCCGCGGACGGCGCCGGCGGGCGGGATGACCGCCCGGACGTCCGGCGGGGGTACGCCGCCGTCACCGGGATGCTGGTCTTCGCGATCGCCGCCGTCGGCTACTACGCCGCCTACGACCTCGGCTACCCCAACGGCTGGGCGCCGGTCGCCGTCGCCGTGCTGGTCGCCGGGGTGGCGGTGACCGCCCCGGCCCCGGCGCACCGCCCGCCGGCGACGCTGCCGCCGGTCCGGACGGCCGCCGTGCTCGCCGGGGTGACCCTGCTCGCCGCGTGGGGGCACGGGCCCTGGCTGGCGTCGGGCAACCGGCCGGGCCCGCCGGAGATGGTCCGGGTGGTGGCCTACAACGTGCGGATGGGTTTCGGCCTGGACGGGCGGTTCGACCTGGACGGCCTGGCCCGGGTCGTGCGCGCCGAGTCGCCGGACGTAATGGTGCTCAGCGAGGTGGACAGGGCCTGGCTGCTCAACGGCGGCCACGACACGCTCACCCTGCTGGCGAAGCGGCTCGGCATGCCCTACGTCTTCGCGCCGGCCGCCGACCCGGTCTGGGGCGATGCGGTGCTCAGCCGCTGGCCGACCACCGCGCCCCGCACCCTGGCGCTGCCGGCGGTCGGGGCGCCCACCGGGGCGCAGGCCCTCGCGGTCGGCCTCGACCTCGGCGGCGGCGTCCGGCTCGCGGTGGTGAGCACCCACCTGCAACCGCCGCCGGGTCGGGGGCCGGTGGTGCAGGCCCGCGCGGTCGCCGAGTTCGCCACCGGGTACGCGGCCGGCCGGCCGCTGGTGGTGGCCGGCGACCTGAACACCGAACCGGGCGAGGAGGCCTTCGCCGAGTTCACCCGGGCCGGCCTGGTCGACGCGCTGGCGGCGGCCCGCCCGCTGGCCACCAGCCCGGCCGACGATCCGCGCCAGCAGATCGACCACGTCTTCGTCTCGCCGGGCCTCGCCGCCGCCGACGCCGTGGCGCCGCGCGCCCTGGCCAGCGACCACCTGCCGGTCGCGGTGACGCTCACCCTGCCCTGACCCGGGCCGGCGGCGCTCCGGGCCGCAGCGGCGCCCTGGACCCCGGCGACGCACCGGCCCGTGGCGACGTCTGAGACCGCGGCGGGGCGTCCGGGCTGCGGCGTCCCGGGCCGGGCGGGCGCCGGCTCAGAGCCGGTCGGCGGCGAGCAGGCGGTCGCCGGCGAACGCCAGCAGCCAGCCGCCGCCCTTCGGGGTGGTGTAGTCGTCCGTACGCCCGGTGAGCCGGGCCAGCGCACCCGGGATCACCTTGCCCTGGCTGCACACCGCCACCGGCTCGCCGGCGGCGGCCAGCTCGACCAGTCGGGCGGCGGCGGCCAGCGCACACTCGTCGGGCTGCTGCCCCGGGCGCGGCTCGTCCAGGTCGCCGACCACCTCGATGGGCAGGTCGAGTTCCGCCGCGGACGGGTCGAGGGTCTGCACGCACCGGCGCGCCGAGGCCGACACCAGCCGCGCCGGCCGCACCAGCGCCACCAGCGGGACGAGCGCGTGCGCCTGCGACCAGCCGCGGGCGTCCAGCGGCCGGCCGGCGTCCGGCCCGGACCAGGTGCCCCGCTCGCCGGCGTGCGCGTGCCGGACCAGCGCCATCGCCGCGGTGACCGTCGGCAGCGCGGCGAACGCGGCCAGCACCTCAGCGTCGTGCGGGTAGCTGACCAGCCGGATCGCCTCGTCGACGCCGAGCCAGCGCACCTCGTCGACCTCGGTGCCGGGCTCGAAGCCGCCGTCGGCCACGGCCCGCATCGACCAGTAGTCGACCACCTTCGGCCGGCCCTCACTGCGGTAACGCACGGTGGGCAGCCGCACCTGCGGCACCGCCCGGACGTCGGTCTCCTCCGCCACCTCGCGGACGGCGGCCACCAGCGGGCGCTCACCCGGTTCCAGCTTGCCCTTGGGCAGCGACCAGTCGCCGTATCGGGGGCGGTGCACCAGGCAGACCGCCGCGCCGTCGGGGCCGCCCGACGGGCGCCAGACCACCCCGCCGGCGGCCCGGATCCCCGTTCCGTCCCCGGGGTCGTCGGCCGGCGCGCTCCGGCTCGCGCCGGTCGAACCCCGTTCATCCAGCATCTGGTCAGCCTATGCGCGCCGCGGTCAGCCCGCGGTGCCACCGACCCGATGCAGCAGGAGTTCCTGCAGGTGGGTCAGGGGCACGTCCGGGGTGTCGGCCCGCCGGGTCCAGCTGCCGTCCGCGGCCAGCTCGAACGCGCCCACCTCCGGGCTCATCGCGGCGGTCAGCACCTGGTCCAGCTCGGCCCGGGCGACCGGGTCGCTCACCTGCACCAGCGCCTCCACCCGGCGGTCCAGGTTGCGGTGCATCAGGTCGGCCGAGCCGATCCAGAACTCGGCGTTGCCGTTGTTGCCGAACCGGAAGATCCGGGAATGTTCCAGGAACCGGCCGAGGATCGAGCGGACCCGGATGTTCTCCGACAGCCCCGGCACCCCCGGCCGCAGCGTGCACATGCCCCGGATCAGCAGGTCCACGTGCACGCCGGCCCGCGACGCCCGGTAGAGCGCGTCGGTGATCTCCTCGTCGACCAGCGCGTTCACCTTGAACTGCACCAGGCCGGGCATGCCGAGCCGGACGTGCGCGATCTCCCGCTCGATCCGCTCGATCAGCCCGCTGCGGATGCCCTGCGGGGCCACCAGCAGCCGCCGGTACCCGGTCTGCCGGCTGTAGCCGGTGAGGACGTTGAACAGGTCGGTGAGGTCGGCGCCGATCTCCGGGTCGGCGGTGAGCATGCCGAAGTCCTCGTAGAGCCGGGCGGTCTTCGGGTGGTAGTTGCCGGTGCCGATGTGGCAGTAGCGGCGGATCTGGTTGCCCTCCTGGCGTACGACCAGGGCGGTCTTGCAGTGCGTCTTCAGCCCGACCAGGCCGTAGACGACGTGGCAGCCGGCGCGTTCCAGGGTGCGGGCCCAGCCGATGTTGGCCACCTCGTCGAAGCGTGCCTTCAGCTCCACCAGCACCACCACCTGCTTGCCGGCGGCCGCCGCGTCGACCAGCGCGTCCACGATCGGGGAGTCGCCGCTGGTGCGGTAGAGGGTCTGCTTGATGGCCAGCACGTCGGGGTCGGCCGCGGCCTGCTCGATGAAGCGCTGCACGCTGGTGGCGAACGAGTGGTACGGGTGGTGCACCAGCACGTCCCCGTCCCGCAGCGTGGCGAACACGCTGCGCGGCACCTCGCCCTCGGTCAGCCGGGGATGGGTGGCCGGCACGAACGGCGGGTCCTTCAGGTCCGGCCGGTCGGTCTCGTTGTAGAGCTGCCAGAGCGCGGAGAGGTCGAGCAGCCCAGGTACCCGCAGCACGTCCTGGTCGGCCATGTCCAGCTCCCGGACCAGCAGGTCCAGCATGTGGTCGGAGATCGAGGCGGCAACCTCCAGCCGTACCGGCGGGCCGAATCGCCGCCGGGCCAGTTCCCGCTCCAGCGCCTGGAGCAGGTCCTCGTCGCGGTCCTCGTCCACCTCCACCTCGGCGTTGCGGGTGACCCGGAACAGGTGGCACTCCACCACCTGCATGCCGGAGAAGAGCTGCCCCAGGTGCACCGAGATCAGGTCCTCCACCGGCAGCATCCGCATGCCCGGCTGGTCGCGACGTACCCGGACGAACCGGGGCACGTTGTTCGGTACCTTCACTCGCGCGAAGAGCTCCGAGCCGCCGTCCGGATCGCGGACCGCCACCGCCAGGTTCAGCGACCGCCCGGAGATGTACGGGAACGGGTGCGCCGGGTCGACCGCGAGCGGGGTCAGCACCGGGAAGATCTGCTCCCGGAAGTACGCCCGCAGCCGCTCCCGCTCGGCGTCGTCCAGGTCGGCCCAGCGCAGGATCCGGATGTCCTCGGCGGCCAGCTTCGGCAGCACGTCCTCGACGAAACAGCCGGCGTGCCGGGCGACCAGTGTCGCGGACTTCTCGGCGATCAGCTCCAGTTGGGTGCGCAGCGGCATCCGGTCGCCGCCGCGTACCGGCAGGCCGGCCTGGAGCCGCCGCTTCAGCCCGGCGACCCGCACCATGTAGAACTCGTCCAGGTTGCTGGCGAAGATGGCCAGGAACTTGGCCCGCTCGAGCAGCGGCGTGCGGGCGTCCTCGGCCAGCGCGAGCACCCGGGCGTTGAAGTCGAGCCAGGACAGCTCCCGGTTGAAGAAGCGGTCCTCGGGCAGCGGTTGCGGGGCGGGCGCCTCGTCGTCGGGTGCGACGGGTGCCGGCGGGCCGACCTCCGGGTCGAGCACCTCCTCCAGCCCCGCCGAGGCGGCCCCGGCGTCGGTGCCGGGCGCGTCGGCCGGGGCGTCGGCGCCGGCGTGTGCGGCCTCGGCGGGGCCGGTGGGCCGGAAGCGGCCGTCGGTGCCCCGGGGGCGGGTGCCGTTGCGGGGGGCGGCCGGGTCGGCGGCGTGCGGCGGGCGGGCGGGGTGCTCGCGAGGGGTGCTCACCTGCTCATAATCACCCGACCCGGGTTAACGCAAAATGAACTTGGCGCGGTCGGGTCAGGCCATCGTCGGCAACGTCACCCGGACGACCTCACCCGCGGCGTCCCGGTCGATCCGCACCCGCTGGCCGAGGCGGAGCAGCCGCAGCCCGGAGGCGTCGAACGCCCGGGCCGGGAAGGCCAGCTCGGTGCCGTCGTCGAGGAGCAGCACGCCGCTGCGGGTCGCCGCGTCGAAGGTGGCCACCGTGCCCTGCATGCCAGCACCGTACACCGGGCGGGTCAGGCGGGGCAGCGGGCCGCGGCGAGCGCAGCCGTGCGCGGCCCCAGCCCGAGCCGGGCCGCCGCCGCCAGGTCGTCCGCGGTGTCCACGTCCCGACGCAGGCTCGGCCAGCTCCCGGTCAGCGGCAGCGCTCCGCTCGCCGCGTGCGCGGCGGCCGAGCCGACCCCGAACCGGGGGTCCAGCGGTACGCCCGGCGGCGCGGCGAGCAGCACCGTGCCGCCGCCCGGGGCGTCGGCCACGAACCGGCGTACCCCCGGCGGGCCGGCGCAGACCGCGCGCAGCGCCTCGGCCAGCTCGGCCGGGCGCAGCGCGGGCAGGTCGGCGGTGAGCCCGGCCACCCACCCGCCGCGGGCGGCGGACGCGCCGTGCCGGAAGGCGGCGTTGAGCCCGGCGCCCGGCCGGTCCGGCAGCACCCGGGCGCCGGCGTCGCGGGCCGTCCGGGCCACCCGGGCGTCGTCGGTGACCACCAGGACCTCGGCCGCCGCCGGGCAGGCCCGCACCGCGGCGACGGTGTCGGCCGCCAGGGCCAGCGCCAGCTCCTCGTGCGGTACGCCCGCCAGCGCGCCGCGCAGCCGGCTCTTCGCGGCGGCCAGGCGTTTCACCGGCACCACCACGGTCCAGGTCGGCTGACTCACACCGCAATCCTGCCAGCCGGGCGGCGGTACCCTCACTGGCCGTACCGAGGGCGACCAGGCATGATTTCCGCGGCGGGCGTCACCGGCGGGGTCCGGTGCGCAGGTCGGGGCGGCAGGAGGAGGCGCAGTGACACGGCGGAGGCTGGGGTTCTGGCAACGGTTCGCCGTGGTGCTGGTCAAGCCGGTGATGACCGTCTGGACCCGGCGTACCTGGCGGGGCATGGAGCACCTCCGCCGCGACGGTGGGGTGATCATCGTGCCGAACCACCTGTCGCACGCCGACCCGCTGGTCTCCGCGCACTTCATCTACGACTCCGGGCGCTGGCCGCAGTACCTCGGCAAGGCCAGCGTGTTCCGGGTCCCGGTGATCGGCTGGATCCTGCACCGCTGCAAGCAGATCCCGGTGGAGCGGGGCACGGTCGACGCGGTGAAGTCGCTGGACGCCCTGATCGCCGCGCTCGCCGAGGGCGGCGCGGTGGTGATCTATCCGGAGGGCACCACCACCCGGGAACCCGACCTGTGGCCGATGAAGGGCAAGACCGGCGCGGCCCGGCTGGCGCTGGCCACCGGCGCCCCGGTGGTCCCGGTCGCCATGTGGGGCCCGGAGCGGATCTTCGACCCGCGGACCAAGCGGCTGAGCCTGCGGCCCCGCATCCCGGTGACCGTGGCCGCCGGTCCGCCGGTCGACCTGAGCGCGTGGGCGGGTGCCACCCCGACCCGGGCCACCCTGGAGGAGATGACCGACGCGATCATGCTGAGCCTGCGCGACCTGCTCGCCGAGATCCGCGGCGGCACCCCGCCACCGCTGTGGGAACGACCGTCCCGCCCCACCCCGACCGGCGAGCAGCGGCCGGAGGCGGCGGCGTGAGCGGGCACGTCGCGGTGCTGGGGGCCGGCTCGTGGGGAACGGCGTTCGCCAAGATCCTCGCCGACGCCGGCCGGGGCGTCACCATCTGGGCCCGCCGGCAGCCGGTCGCCGACACCATCCGCGCCGAGCGGCGCAATCCGGAGTACCTGCCGGACCTGGTCCTGCCGCCAGGGGTGACCGCGACCGGGGACGCCGTCGAGGCGATCACCGGCGCCGAACTGGTGGTGCTGGCCGTGCCCTCGCAGACGCTGCGCGGCAACCTCGCCGGCTGGGCCGGGCACCTGCACCCGGACGCCACCCTGGTCTCCCTGATGAAGGGCATCGAGCTGGGCACCACCCGGCGGATGAGCGAGGTGATCGTGGAGACCGCCGGGGTGGCGGCGGACCGGGTGGTGGTCGTCTCCGGTCCCAACCTGGCCCCGGAGATCGCCGCCGAGCAGCCGGCCGCCACCGTGGTCGCCGGCACCGACCCGGGCCGGGCCGCGCTGGTGCAGCGCTCCATCACCACGCCCTACTTCCGGCCGTACACCAACGACGACGTGATCGGCTGCGAACTGGGCGGCGCGGTCAAGAACGTGATCGCCCTGGCGTACGGCATCGCCACCGCGATGGGGTTCGGCGACAACACCCGGGCGATGCTGGTCACCCGAGGGCTGGCCGAGACGGCCCGGCTCGGGGTGGCCCTCGGCGCCGACCCGCTGACCTTCGCCGGCCTGGCCGGGATGGGCGACCTGGTCGCCTCCTGCTCGTCGCCGCTGGCCCGCAACCGCACCTTCGGCGAGCACCTCGGTCGGGGCGCGACCCTGGAGGAGGCCCGGGTGGCGACCCGGCAGACCGCCGAGGGGGTCAAGAGCGCGCTGGCCATCCGCGACCTGGCCCGGGCGCACGGCGTGGAGATGCCGATCACCGAGCAGGTCGAACTGGTCTGCCACGAGGGGGTCGATCCCCGACTGGCGGTGGACGCCCTGATGAGCCGCACCACCAAGCCGGAGTGAGGGACATGACCGACCACCACGACGGCACCCGCTGCGTGCACGCCGGCCTGCCCGAGCCGGCGCCGGGGCAGCCGTTCCTGCCCGGGCCGGTCTTCGCCGCGCCGTACCACCTCGACCCGTGGCAGGGCCCCGCGGCGGCGCCGAACGGGTACGGCCGCCCGGACAATCCGACCCGGCGGCTGCTGGAGGCGGCGATCGGGGAACTGGAGGGGGGAGACTGCCGGGTCTTCGCGAGCGGGCAGGCCGCGATCACCGGGCTGCTGCTGGCGGTGCTGCGGCCGGGGGACACCGTGCTGCTCCCCACCGACGGCTACTTCCCGGTGCGGGCGTTCGCCACCGGCACCCTCGAGGAGCTGGGCGTGCGGGTGCGCTTCGTGCCGACCGCCGGCCCCTACCCGTCCCTCGACGGCGTCCGCCTGGTGCTGGTCGAGACCCCGGCCAACCCGGGCCTGGACGTCGTCGACGTGCCCGCGCTGGCCGCCCGGGCGCACGCCGCCGGCGCGCTGCTGGCGGTGGACAACACCACCGCCACCCCGCTCGGGCAGCGCCCGCTCGACCTCGGCGCCGACCTGGTGGTGGCCTCCGGCACCAAGGCCCTGACCGGCCACTCCGACCTGCTGCTCGGCTACCTGGCCAGCCGGTCGGCCGACCTGATCGAGAAGATCACCGGCTGGCGGACCACCACCGGGGCGGTGCCCGGCGCGTTCGACGCCTGGCTGGCGCACCGCTCGCTGGCCACCCTGGACCTGCGGCTGGCCCGGCAGACCGCGAACGCCGAGGCGCTCGCCCGGCTGCTCGCCGGCCGTCCGGAGGTGACCGGGCTGCGCTGGCCCGGGTTGCCGGGCGACCCGGCGTATCCGGTGGCCTCGGCGCAGATGCGCCGGATGCCGGGGGTGCTCTCCTTCGACCTCGGGGACGCCGACCGGGTGGCCCGGTTCCTCGACGCCGCCCGGCTGGTCGCCGCGGCCACCTCCTTCGGCGGCCTGCACACCAGCGCCGACCGGCGGGCCCAGTGGGGCGACGACACCGCGCCCGGCTTCGTCCGGCTCTCCTGCGGCGTGGAGGACACCGTCGACCTGGTCGCCGACGTCACCGCCGCGCTCGACGCCAGCCGCGACTGACGCCAGGCTGGACGCCGGGCGCCGGCGACGGGGTGGCACCGGTTCCGCTATCGTGAGCGGCGGCCACGGCCCGCCCGGGCCCCGACCGGAGGAGGTGAGACCGATCCACCAGCGAAGGACCGGCGCTCCCTCCGCATCCGCGTCGCCCACCTGCTAGGCGATGCCGGGAGCGCCGACGAGCGTTCCGAAAGGCATGCCCATGGCACCGTCACATCCCGACCGTCCCGCTCTCGTCGCCCGGCTGCGCGCCGCCGGTTGCGTCTACGCCGAGGACGAGGCAGCCCTGCTCATCGACGCCGCCGACTCGCCGGCGGCGCTGGCCGACCTGGTCGAACGCCGGGTCGCCGGGCTGCCGCTGGAGCACCTGCTCGGCTGGGCCGAGTTCCACGGCTTGCGGGTCGCCGTCGACCCCGGCGTGTTCGTGCCGCGCGGGCGGACCGCCCTGCTGGTCGACGCCGCGGCGGCGGTGGCCCCTGCGGCGCCCGCAGTGCTCGACCTGTGCTGTGGGTCCGGCGCTGCCGCGCTGGTGCTGCACGGTCGGCTGGCGCCCCGCTGGCTGGCCGCCGCCGACATCGACCCGGTCGCGGTGGCCTGCGCCCGGCGCAATCTCGGCCCGTTGGGCATCCCGGTGTACCAGGGTGACCTGTTCGCTCCGGTCCCGCCGCGATGGCGGGGGCGGCTGGACCTGGTGGTTGCCAACGCACCCTACGTGCCGACGGCGGCGGTGGCGCTGATGCCGCCCGAGGCGCGGCTGCACGAGGCGCCGGTGGCGCTGGACGGCGGGCCGGACGGCCTGGCCGTGCTGCGCCGGGTCGCCGAGGGCGCCGTCGACTGGCTGGCCCCCGGCGGGCACCTGGCGGTGGAGACCAGCGCCGCACAGGCGGACCGGCTGTGCGCGGCGCTCTCCGCCGCCGGACTGATCCCGACGGTGGTGCGCGACGACGACCGGGAGGCCACCGCGGTCACCGCCTGCCGCCCCTCCTGACGCCGTGCCCGGCCTGCCCGGGCGACCGTCGCCGCCACCTCACCCTCGTCGCCAGCGCGGCTGCCGGGACCTCCGCGCCCGACAGCGTCATGCCGCGCAGTCATGAACATGCCGCCGCGGCATCACGCTCGTCGCGCAGGTATACCCGGCCAGCCCGTCCCCAGCTGGTGCGGGGCATACCACCAAATAGATAATCTTGTATGCGTCTATTGGCTGGTGTATGAAGGCCGCAAGGGCGGTGAAGGGCCGCCTCCTTGGGGAGGAGCGACGATGAACCATTCCCGACTCCGCATGCGAACGGCGGCGGTCGCACTCGCCGCCTGCGCGCTCGGGCTGACCCTGGTGTCGGCGCCCGCCGTCGCGGCGGACCCGGAGCAGCCCCTCGCACCACAGTCCGAGCGGGCTCCCGAGTCGGAACAGTTCTCCGCGGAGGGCGTCACCACGGTCGGTGAACTGCGCACGGTCGACAGTTCACTGTCCTACGCCCGGGACGGCAGGACGCAGATCCTCCGGCACCCCGGCGCGACGTACGTCAAGGTGCACTTCAGCTCACTGCGGCTCGCCCACGGCGACTACGTCACCGTATCCAGCCCGGACGGCCGGGAAAGCTACCGGTACGACCGCTCCCTGAACCGGGCGACCGGCTCGGACTACACTACCGACGGGCAGCCGGGCTTCTGGGCCATGTCCGTGGACGGCGACACCGCGGTGGTGAAGCTGCACAGCAGCCGCCGCTCGGGCGGCGAAGCCGCGACCATCGACCGGCTCTGGCGCGGGTACGACGGCGCGGAGATCACCCAGCACAACTTCTCCACGCAGTCCGTCTGCAGCACGGACGCCCGCCGTGACGTGGTCTGCTACCAGAGCAGCCACCCCACCGAATTCGCCAGGGGCAACGCCGTGGCCCGGCTGCTGATCAGCGGCGGCGGGATGTGCACCACCTGGCGGGTCGGCAACACCAACCGGATGCTGACCAACAAGCACTGCATGTCGACGCAGTCCACCGTCAGCGGCAGCGAGATGCAGTTCAACTACCAGTGCGCCACCTGCGGTGGCAACAACCCGGGCGCCGGCACCAAGGTCAGCGGCGCCACTTTGTACAGGGTGAGTGCCGGCGGTTCCAGCCAGCTGGACTACACCTTGTACTCGGTCAACAACTTCACCAGCATCCAGGGGTTCGGCACGCTGTACCTGGCAACGACCGCCACCACCACCGGCACCCGGATGTACATCCCGGGGCACGGCGACGGCAGGCCGAAGCGGCTGTCGATCTACGAAGACACCCAGGGCGGCGCGCTGTGCACCGTGAAGAACGCGAACTACAACACCTACAACATCAGCTACAGCTGTGACACCTCGGGCGGCAACTCGGGCTCGCCGGTGCTCAACGCCAGTCATCGCGTGATCGCCCTGCACCACCTCGGCGGCTGTCCGTCGAACCAGGGCGCCAAGGCCCACCTGATCTACAACGAGATCGCCAGCCTGATCGACAACGGC
Organism: Micromonospora sp. LZ34; assembly: GCF_052981855.1. Classification (NCBI taxonomy): domain Bacteria; kingdom Bacillati; phylum Actinomycetota; class Actinomycetes; order Micromonosporales; family Micromonosporaceae; genus Micromonospora; species Micromonospora sp. LZ34. The sequence continues at coordinate 93,682 of NZ_JBRIQN010000006.1, read as the reverse complement.
TGACGGACGACAGCGGCCGCCGGAGCGCGACGCGCTCCGGCGGTTGTCGGTATCCGGCCCCGGAACTAGCCTTCCTGCAGATCACCACGACGGGAGGCGGGCACGGTGGGGGGCGTGGAGGGTCCGGTGGTCGTCGGCCTGGACAACGGCGGCACCAGCAACAACGCCACGGTGCTCACCGTGGACGGCCGGTTCCTGGTGGACGGGCTGGTGGAGATCCCCAGCGAGGTGCTGGCCGGCCCGGAGGCGGCGATCGAGGCGCTGGCCCGCGCGTTCGACGGGGTGCTGGCGTTGACCGGAGTGCCGCGCGGGCTGGTGCGCGCGGTCGGCCTGGACACCCCCGGCCCGGCCAGCGCCACCGGGGTCATCTCCTCCCGGGGCTCGACGAACTTCTCCCAGCCGGCCTGGCGCGGCTTCGACGTGCGCGGCGCGCTGGAGCAACGGCTCGGGCTGCCGGTGGTCTACCACAACGACGGGAACGCGGCCGCGCTCTACGCCCACCACGCGCACTTCGGCGGTGAGGCGATGCGCCGCTCGTCCGTCTCGGCGATCGTTGGCACCGGGCTGGGCGGCGGCGTGGTGGAGAACGGCCGGGTGGTGGCCGGCGCCGCCGGGATGGCGGGGGAACTGGGGCACGTGCACATCCCGCTCACCGGCCTGCTCGCCCCGGACCAGCCCGTGCCGACCTGTGCCTGCGGCTTCGCGGGGGACGTGGAGAGCGTCGCCTCGCTGACCGGGATCGTCCGCAGCCTGCTGCCGTACTGGCTGACCCGGTATCCCGGGCATCCGCTCGCGGCCGAGCCGCCGGCCCGGGCGGCGAAGCTGGTACGCGGCTACGGGGAGCGGGGCGACGCGCTGGCCCGGGAGATCTTCACCCAGCAGGCGATGGCACTCGGCCGGCTCTTCACCGTCGCGGCGAACTTCACCGACCCGCACGCGTATTTCGTCGGGGGCGGCGTGGTGGAGGCGGAGCCGGAGTTCCGGGACTGGTTCCTGGCGACCGTACGCGAGCACACCGTGCTGCGCGCGGAGCAGGCGGCGGTGGCCACCTTCGCCCTGGTGCCCGAGCGCGACATGGCCGGTGCCCGGGGCGTGGCGATCGCGGCGCTGGAGGCCCTGCGCGCCGAGCCGGCCCCGGGGCCGCTGGTCGCCGGCTGAGCCGGCGGGCCGACCGGCCGGCGGCGCCGGCGGAGATCCGGCGTGCCGGGGCGGTCAGCGGCGCGGCGGCGCCGTGGCGAAGGCCGCCCAGGCCGCGGGCGGAAAGAGCAGGGCCGGCCCGGCCGGGTCCTTGGAGTCGCGGACGGCCACCGTGCCGGGGATCACCGCCACCTCCACGCAGGCCCCCTCGTCGCCGCTGTGGCTGCTCTTGCGCCACCCGGCCGAGGCCAGCGCCGCGCTGATCGTCGGAGTCATGGTCCTACCGTCCCTTCAGGAGTTGGACGAGCTGGTCGCGGCTGTCCGCCGGGCTGAGCGCGACGGTCCGCAGGTGCTCCATGATCTTGGTGCAGGTACGCAGGTCGCCGGGCCGGTCCAGGACCATCTGCCCGGCCACCGTCTCCACCGACGCGATGATCGGATCCTCCGGGTCGGCGAACTCCAGGATGTGCAGCGAGCCCCGGGTGCCCCGGTGGTAGCCGGCGGCTAGCGGGATCACCTGGACGGTGATGTTGGGCAGCTCGGCCATCTTCAGCAGGTGCCGCAACTGCCCCTCCATCACACCGCGGTCGCCCACCGGCCGGAGCAGCGCGCCCTCGTCGATGATCGCGTCGAGGATCGGCGGCTCGTCGGCGGTGAGCCGCTGCTGGCGGTCCAGGCGTAGCTGGACCCGCTGCTCCACCTGGTCGTCGCCGAGCGTGTGCGGGCCACCCCGCATCACGCCGCGGATGTAGTCGGCGGTCTGCAGCAGCCCGGGCACCACCGAGGGCTCGAAGTTGGCGATCCCGGTCGCCTCGGCCTCCAGCGCGATGAAGTCGATGGTGCGCCGGTCCAGCAGGTACGAGTAGGACACCCACCAGCCCGGCTTGCGGGCGTCCTTGGCCAACTGCACGGCCGCCGCCACCTCGTCGGGGGCGACCCCGTAGAGGGCGAGCAGGGCGCGCACGGTGGCCGGACTGACCAGGGTCTGGGCGTTCTCGTAGCGGGAGAGCGTGCTGCGGGTGCTGTTGATCTCGTCGGCCGCCGCCTCCAGGGTGAGCCCGGCGGCCTCCCGGTGGGTGCGCAGGGCGATGCCGAGCCGGCGGGCGCGCGCGGTCTTGGGGGCCATGCATCGATGGTCGCACACGTATCGGGAATTAGTACATGAGAGAACGCCGATGAGAGTTGCATTCATTGCTGTAGAGGTGTCAATCTGTCATCGCGTCCTCACCGCCGGTTGTCGTGGCGACGGCGGCGGTGAGCGACCGGAGGGGATGGGGCGCGCGGCGGTCGGGTTTCTCCCCCGTACCCGATCGCCGCGTGCCACGCCACCTGGCCGGCACACCGGAAGGGACTCGACGTGCGTACTGGTCAGCAGGATCCCGCCGAGCGCGCCGGCGGCCGGCGATGACCCGGTTCCTGGTGGTGCTCACCGACGTCCGCCCGATCGACGGCAGCTGGCGCAACGAGCGGACCTGCCCCGAGCGGCGCCGCCAGGTGGTCGGCGCGAGCAGCCGGGAGGCGGCCGACCGGATCGCCGGCGCGTTCATGGCGCTGGGCATGGTGCGGGCCGGCCGGCAGCGGGTCAAGGTGATCGCCATCGGCCGGCGGCACGCGAGCGGTTGAGCCCGGCCCGGCGGGCGGCGCGGCCCGGCGCCCCGCCGGGCCGTCCCGGCTCAGAGCAGCTTGCGCCGCTTCAGGTACGCCACCAGGTCGTCGTAGACGCCGCCCTCGTTGGCGAACATGGCCACGTTGCGGGCGGTGGCCATCCACGGCCGGGTCGACGGCCGGACCTCCTTCAGCGCCCGCTCCAGGTCCCGCTGCTCGATCATCCGCACCTCGCCGGTGCGCACCGAGTCGGCCATCGCGAACTCGGCCGCCGTCTCGCAGAGGTGGGCCAGGTCGGCGCCGGAGAAGTCCTCGGTCGCCGCGACCACCTTGCGCAGGTCGATCCCGGCGATCGGCCGGTCCCGGAGGTGGTACTCGAGGATCGCCCGCCGCGCCTCGGCGTCCGGCGGGAGCACCAGCACCACCCGGTCGAGCCGGCCCGGGCGGCGCAGCGCCGGGTCCACGTCCCACGGGGTGTTGGTGGCGGCCAGCACGAAGACGCCCTCGTTGTTGCCCTCCATCCCGTCCAATTCGGCCAGCAGCTGGTTGCCCAGCGTCCGCATAGAGCTGGAGCTGACCTGGGAGCGCTTGTGGCCGAGCGCGTCGATCTCGTCGAGGAAGAGCACGCACGGCGCGTTGCGCCGGGCCGCCTCGAACAGCTCGTGCAGGTTGCGCTCGGAGTTGCCCATCCACATGTCGAGCACGTCCACGATGGACAGCGAGATGAACTTGGCGCCCATCTCACCGGCCACCGCCCGGGCCAGGAAGGTCTTGCCGCAGCCGGGCGGCCCGTAGAGCATCAGCCCGCCGCGCAGGCTCTTGCCGTACATCTTGCGCAGCTGCGGATTGCGCAACGGGCCGAGGAAGGCCAGCTCCAGCCGCTCCTTCACGGCCGCCATGCCGCCCACGTCGGCCAGCCGGATCCCCGAGGTCTCCACGTCGTACACCCGGTCGGCCTCGCCGGCCACCGGCTCGGGCTCGTCGCCGGCCCGGGCGAAGCGCGGCGGCACGATGTCGGCCAGTTCCTGCTCGTAGGCGGCGAGCGGGTCCGACCCGTCGGCCGCGGGCGGCGCGTCCGGCCCGGCCGGCGCGGGTCGCTGCGCGGCCGGTCGCGCAGCCGCCGGCGGCTGCGCCCCCGCCGGGGCCGGGGGTACGGAGCCGGCCAGCGCCCGCTGCATCAGCGCCTGCGCCTCGCCGTTGCCCGGATCCCGGGCGAGCGCCTGCCCGATCTGCGCGATCGCCTCACCGGCCCGGCCGGCGTCCAGCAGCAGCGCGGCGAGGTGCAGTCGGAGCGGCAGGTCGTCCGGGCGGGCGTCGAGGGCCGCCGAGAGCGAGTCGATGAGGGGATCAGGGCTCATAGGACGAGCAGCGTAGTGGGCGTGGCACCGTGCCCGCGCACCCTCATCCCGCGACGACCGGCCACCCGGTTACGCACCGTAAATCACGCGGTGACCGATTGCCGCACTCCGCCGCCTCTCCCCGGGTATCGGCATCGGTTCCCCGCCACGCACAGTAAGGTCAACCGGGTGAGCGCCAGCCCGCAGTCGCGTACGGAGAGGTGACCGGAGTGAGCACCCCAGGCAAGACCCGCGTGGCGATCGTCTTCGGCGGCCGCAGCCCAGAGCACGGCATCTCCTGCGTCAGCGCGGGCAGCGTGCTCGGCGCGCTCGACCCGGACGAGTTCGAGGTGGTCCCGGTCGGCATCACCCGGGCCGGGCAGTGGGTGCTGACCAACGGCGACCCGGGGCAGCTCGCGATCAACTCGCGCCGGCTGCCCGAGATCACCGCCGAGTCCGGCAGCGACATCGTGCTGCGCGCCGACCCGACCGGCAACGGGCTGATGGTGCTCGACCCCGCCGAGGGCCCCCGGGCGCTGGCCGACGTGGACGTGGTCTTCCCGGTGCTGCACGGCGCGTACGGCGAGGACGGCACCATCCAGGGAATGCTGGAGATGGCCGGCATCCCGTACGTCGGGGCGAACGTCTTCGCCTCCGCCGCCGCGATGGACAAGGAGTTCACCAAGAAGCTCTGCGCCGTCGAGGGCATCCCGGTCGGCCCGTACGCGGTGCTGCGCAACGGGATGACCCTGAGCGAGGAGGACAAGCAGCGCCTCGGCCTGCCGGTCTTCGTCAAGCCGTCCCGGGCCGGCTCGTCGTTCGGCATCACCAAGGTCGACGACTGGGCCGACCTGGACGCGGCCGTCGCCACGGCCCGCCAGATCGACCCGAAGGTGCTCGTCGAGGGGGCGATCGTCGGCCGCGAGATCGAGTGCGGCGTGCTGGAGGGCGAGGCCGGCGGGGCGCCGGAGGCGTCCGTGCTCGCCGAGGTGCGGGTGATCGCCGACCACGACTGGTACGACTTCGAGGCCAAGTACCTCGACGACGCCTGCGAGTACGACATCCCGGCCGGCCTGCCCGACCGGGTGACCCGGCAGGTCCAGGAGTACGCGGTGCGCGCGTTCACTGCGCTGGACTGCGCCGGGCTGGCCCGGGTCGACTTCTTCGTCACCCCGGAGCTGGACGTCTACCTCAACGAGATCAACACGATGCCGGGCTTCACGCCGACGTCGATGTTCCCGCGGATGTGGGCCGCCTCCGGCCTGGAGTACCCGAAGCTCGTCGACCGCCTCATCCGCACCGCCCTCACCCGCGGCGTCGGCCTGCACTGACGCCGCCCGCGGGGTGGCGGGTCAGCCCTGGCAGCCGGTGGGGGCGTCGCCGCCGGAGGGGACCGAGGCGACCACCGTGTCGGAGATCGGCCCAACCCACTGCAACGGCTGCTCGTAGGCGCGCGGCACCCGGACGGTCACCGCGGTCTCCCGGTCCAGCGTGGTGAGCACAGTGGCGTCGGTCTCCTCGGTGGCGTGCCAGCAGACCTTGTTCACCAGCCAGACGTCGGCGGTGGCCGCCACGGCGGGCTCGGCGCCGCCGCAGGCCACGGTCAGCGCCGGGTCGCCGTACGCGGCGTTCTGCTCCGGGCCGGCGGTGACCGGGCGCTGCTGGAGGTCGCGGACGGTCGCGGGGAGCTGGGAGAGCAGGGCGCGGCACACCGTCGCCGGGCGCTCGGCCAGCGTCGGGGCGGCCATCTCGACCGGCGCGGTGGACTGGGCACGGGCGGTGGTCGCGGACGGGCTCGGCGACACGGCCGGCTCGTCCGGGGAGAGCTGGGCGAAGGCGAGCCCGGCCACCAGCACGGTCACCGGCAGCGCGACCAGCGTCGCGATCAGCGCGGCGCGGCGGTTGGTCCCGTCCGGCGCCTTGGCCGCGGGCCGGTCCGCCCGACCGGCCTCCGGGCGCGGAGAATCAGTGATCTTGTCCACTTACAGCCGTACCACCGAACACGTGAGGGTGCGGGTGATGCCGGGCACCATCTGCACCTTGCTGACGATGAGTTTGCCGAGTTCGTCGACGGTGTTCGCCTCGGTGAGGACGACCACGTCGTAGGGCCCGGTGACGGCGTCGACCCGTACCACGCCGGCAAGGTCCGCGATCAGACCGGCCACGTCACGCGCCCGGCCGACCTCGGTCTGGATGAGGATGTACGCCTGTACCACGACTCGACCTCCGTCCGTCGCCGCCCGCGAGCGGCCCGAGAGGAGAAAGTACCTTACGGACCAGGTCTGATCCCTATCGGTGGTCAAGGAGAAGCGGTGAGCGAGCGCGGCAGGAGCGGGTGGGGCGTCGGACCGGGTGCGGCGCGTCCCGGACGCGGCGGCGGGGAGGGGTTGGCGTGAGTGTCGCGGGGGTGGGCGAATTCGGTCTGATCGACCGGGTGACCGCCCGGCTGTCGTACGGCTCGACGGTGCTGCTCGGTCCCGGGGACGACGCGGCGCTGGTGGCCGCCCCGGACGCCCGGGTGGTCGCCTCGACGGACGTGCTGGTCGAGGGGCGGCACTTCCGGCGGGACTGGTCCGGCGCGCGGGACGTGGGGCACCGGGCGGCGGCGGCGAACCTGGCCGACATCGCGGCCATGGGGGCCACCCCGACCGCCCTGCTGGTGGCCCTCTGCATCCCGGCGGACCTGGCCGTCGGGTGGGCCGAGGAACTGGCCGACGGGCTGGCCGCGGAGGCGGCGACGGTCGGCGCGAGCGTGGTCGGCGGGGACATGTCGGGCAGCCCCACGCTCACCATCGCGGTGACCGCCCTGGGCGACCTGGCCGGCCGGGCGCCGGTGGTGCGCTCCGGTGCCCGGCCGGGGGACGTGGTCGCGCTCGCCGGTCGCACCGGGTACGCGGCGGCCGGGTTGACCGTGCTCTCCCGCGGCTTCCGCACCCCCCGGCTGCTGGTCGAGGCGTACCGGCGGCCGGAGGTGCCGTACGGGGCCGGCCCGCAGGCCGCCCGGCTCGGCGCCACCGCCATGATCGACGTGTCGGACGGGCTGCTCGCCGACCTCGGGCACGTGGCGAGGGCCAGCGGGGTCGGCATCGACGTGCGCCGGGACGCCTTCGAGGTGCCCCGGCAGATGCGCGACGCGGCCCAGGCGCTCGGCGTCGACCCGTACACCTGGCTGCTGGCCGGTGGCGAGGACCACGCCCTGGCCGCCACCTTTCCGCCCGAGGTGACGCTGCCCGAGCAGTGGCGCCCGATCGGGCGGGTGGTGACCGGCGGGGGCGTCACCGTCGACGGCGAGCCGTACCAGGGGGTCACCGGCTGGGACCACTTCCGGTAAGGGCTCCGCGCGGTCGTACCCTTTACCCGTGACGGAGATCGAGATCCACGCCGCGCGGTTCGACTCGCCGGTGGCGCAGCGCCTGATCCGGGACGCGCTGGCCGACCTCGGCGCCCGGTACGGCGGCAGCGGCGACGACACCCCCGTCGACGCCGCCGAGTTCGAGCCGCCGAACGGCGCGTTCCTGATCGCGATGCTCGACGGCGAGCCGGTCGGCTGCGGTGGCTGGCGCAGCCACGGCGAGGGGACCGCGGAGCTGAAGCGGATGTACACCGCGCCGGCGACGCGGGGCCGTGGGGTGGCCCGGGCGGTGCTGGCGGCGGTCGAGCGGTCGGCCCGCGAGCAGGGGCGCAAGCGGATGATCCTGGAGTGCGGCGACAAGCAGCCCGAGGCGATCGCCATGTACAGCTCGGCGGGTTACCAGCGGATCCCGAACTTCGGCTTCTACAAGGACGCGCCGGGCTGCCTCTCGTTCGGCCGCACCCTCTGATCCGACATTCGGACCGGGCCGGTCAGCCGGTGGTGATCCGGATCTGCTCGGCGGCCTTGCCGGCGGCGTGCGTCGCGGCGGCGCCGTCGATGCCCCAGGCCAGCACGTGGCCGCTGCGCCGCGGCGACGAGGTCACCTCGGCCACGGTGTCGCCCACCGCCACGTCGAGCTGCACGTCCAGCACGCCCGGCACCCGGCGGGCGTCGCGCAGCCCGTCGATGCCGGTGACCGTGCCCGGCGGCGCGAGCAGGAACTCCACCGCCGCCGCGCCGGTCGGCCGTGGCCGCAGCGCCGGCCGCTCCCCGCGCAACGTGCGCAGGTACGCCTCGATGAACCCGCACTCGTAGGCGATCGAGACCAGTGCGGTGATCATGTCGCCGGGCAGCCGGGCGGCGCACTCCACCAGGGCCGGCCGGCCGTCGGCGATGATCCATTCGCTGTGCAGCACCCCGGTGCGGAAGCCGGCGGCGGTGGCCAGCCGGGTCGCCACCGCGAGCAGTTCCCGGCGGGTGGCCGCGGGCAGCGCCGTGGGCACCGTGTGGCCGGTCTCCACCGGGCAGCGACCGGGCAGCACCCGCTTGTCGGTGACGTTGCCGAAGATCACCTCGCCGTCGGCGATGAGCAGTTCGACGCTGTGCTCCGGACCGTCGAGGACCTGCTCGACGAGCACCCCGGTGGGCAGCCCGTCGGTCGCCTCCGGCGGCGGCTCGGGCGACGCGGTGGCTGCCCAGGCGCCGGCGATCTCCGCCGGGTCGGCGATGATCTGCACGCCGAGGCTGCCCGAGCGGCGAGTCGGCTTCAGCACGCACCGGCCGCCGTGCCGCTCGGCGAACGTGACCGCCTCGGCGGGCGTGCCGACCAGCTCGAACGCCGGGTTCGCCAACTGGGCGTCGGCGGCCAGCAGCCGCATCCGGTGCTTGTCGGAGAAGACGTCGGCGGCCCCCGCCCCGGCGCCGGGCAGGCCGAGCGCGGCGGCGAGCCGGGCGGCGCCGGCGACCGCGTACTCCAGGCCGGGCACCACCAGCCGGGCGGCACGCAGTGCCGGCTCGCGGGCGACCAGCGCGGTCGCGTCCAGGCCGGTCTGGTAGCGCGCGGCGACCACCCGGGAGATGAACGGCAGCTCGCCCGCCAGCTGTTCGATGCCGCGGCGCCGGATCACGTCCGGTTCCTCGACCAGCACCACGCTGCCGGCCGGCAGTTCCTCGGCGTACCAGCGCAGCATGCCGAGGGACGCCCCGACAATGATCATCTCGTCTCGGCCCAGGTCCAGCTGCACCAGTCGTCCTCCGTGCTCGGGTGCGCGCCGGGAAAGGGGACGGCCGGCGCAGGCAGACCCTAACCGGACCCGGGCGGGTGCGTCGACGCAGCGTCGCGTACCGGTCAGCGCCGGTGCCCGGACACGACAGAGCCGGCGGACCACGAGGGCCCGCCGGCGCTGGCGAGTATGGAGGTCGGCGCTACCGCGTCAGGCGCGGGTGACCTTGCCGGCCTTGATGCACGAGGTGCAGACCTGCATCTTCTTGGTGTTGCCGCCACCGGCCGGGGTCCGCACCGACTGGATGTTCGGGTTCCAGCGGCGGTTGGTCCGCCGGTGCGAGTGGGACACGTTGTGGCCGAAGCCCGGTCCCTTGCCACAGACGTCGCACACGCTAGCCACGGGATACTCCTGGGATTGAAACGTTCATGAGGTCGCCGCCAGGCGCTGCCCGGGCAACCTGGCCAGGTTACCCGATGAACCGCCGTGCCGCCCAACCGCCCCGGTCGCCCCGGTCCGCGGTGGGCCGGGTCGGCGTCGCGGAAGCGGCCCGCGGCGCGGCGGGACGCCCGACGAGCGTACCGGCCGGCCGGCGCGCGGTCGTCCGGCGGGACACGCCGCGCCGGCCCGGCCGACCCCGGCGGCTGTCGGTGCGCGCCAGTAGGCTTCTCGCCGTGCTGGACACCCTCGACGCCGCCGCGGTCCGCCGCTGGTGCGCGGGCGGGCTGGCCGCGCTCAAGCGGCACCAGGGCGAGATCGACGACCTGAACGTCTACCCGGTGCCCGACGGCGACACCGGCACCAACCTGGTGCTCACCCTCACCTCGGCGCAGCAGGCGCTGGCCATGGATCTCGACACCCTCCCCGACGACAGCCCCACCCCGCACGGCCACGCGCTGCGGCTGATGGCCCAGGGCGCGCTGCTCGGCGCCCGGGGCAACTCCGGCGTGATCCTGTCGCAGATCCTGCGCGGCTTCGCCGACGCGCTGGCCGCCCGGCCCGCGGTGCGCGGCCGGGAGCTGGCGGTGGCGCTGCGTGCCGCCGCCACCGCCGCCTACGCCGCGGTCGCCCGGCCGGTCGAGGGCACTCTGCTCAGCGTCGCCGCGGCGGCCGCCGGGGCCGCCGAGCGGGCGGACAGCGACGACCTCCGCACGGTCGCCCGGGCGGCGGCCGGCGAGGCGTCCGGGGCGCTCGCCCGCACCCCCGAGCAACTGCCCGCGCTGGCCCGGGCCGGCGTGGTCGACGCCGGCGGGCGCGGGCTGTGCCTGCTGCTCGACGCCCTGGTCGAGGTGGTCACGGGGGAGAGCCCGCAGCGGCCGGCGCCCGCGCCGCGGGTGGCCCGCCCGCCGGCCACCGCCGTCCGCGAGACCGGTTCCGACGAGTACGCCTACGAGGTGCAGTTCCTGCTCGACGCCGACGACGAGGCGGCCGTGGCGCGGCTGCGGGTCGAGCTGGCGGCGCTGGGAGACTCGCTGGTCGTGGTGGGCCACGGTGGCACCTGGAACGTGCACGTGCACGTCAACGACGTCGGCGCGGCGATCGAGGCGGGGGTGGTCGCCGGCCGGCCGCACCGGATCTCGGTGACCCGCTTCGCCGACCAGGTCGCGCCGGTGTCGCCCGCCGTCGCGGCGGACGGGCGGGCCGCCGTGGTGGTTGCCGCCGGCGCGGGCATCGCCGAGCTCTTCGCCGGCGAGGGCGCCACCGTGGTGCCGGGCAACCCGTCGACCGGCGAGCTGCTGGACGCGATCCGGGCCACCGCCGCCGCCCGGGTGGTGGTGCTGCCCAACGACCCGAACACGCAGGCGGTGGCGAGCGCCGCCGCCCGGGAGGCGCACGGGCTCGGGGTCAAGGTCAGCGTGGTGCCGACCCGGTCGCCGGTGCAGGCGCTGGCCGCGCTCGCCGTACGCGACCCGGGGCGGCGCTTCGAGGACGACGTGATCGCGATGGCCGAGGCGGCCGGCGCCTGCCGCTACGCCGAGGTCTGCCACGCCAGCCGGGAGGCGCTGACCGTGGCCGGCCCGTGCCGTCCGGGCGACGTGCTGGCGCTGGTCGAGGGGGAGGTGCACCTGATCGGCGCCGACCTGCTCGACACCTGCGTCGCCGTGGTCGACCGGATGCTCGGCGGCGGGGGTGAGCTGGTCACCCTGCTCGCCGGGGCGGACGCCCCGGACGGGCTGGCCGAGGCGGTGCGGGAGCACGTCGGGCGGCGGTGGCCGTTCGTCGAGGTGCAGGCCTACCCGGGCGGCCAGCCGCACTATCCGCTCCTGGTGGGGGTCGAGTGATGCCCGAGACGGCCACGGTGGACACGCCGCTGAAGAAGCTGGTCGGCGAGAAGACGGCGAAGGCGCTGGCCAGCCACCTCGACCTGCACACCGCCGGCGACCTGGTCTACCACTTCCCCCGCCGCTACGACGAGCGCGGCGAGCACACCGACATCCGCTCGCTGGACGTCGGCGAACAGGTCACCGTGCTGGCCCAGGTGCAGCGCACCGCCGTACGCCCGATGCGCCAGCGTCGCGGCAACCTGCTGGAGGTGACCGTCGGCGACGGCTCCGGCGGCCTGCTCACCCTGACCTTCTTCGGCAACCAGGCGTGGCGGGAGCGGGAGCTGCGCCCGGGCCGGTGGGGGCTGTTCGCCGGCAAGGTCACCGAGTTCCGGGGCAAGCGGCAGCTCAACGGCCCGGAGTACGTCCTGCTCGGCGAGGGCGGCGACGGCGAGGCGGCGGCCAGCGAGGAGATCGAGGAGTTCGCCGGCGCGCTGATCCCGGTCTACCCGGCCGCCGCCGCGGTGCCGACCTGGGTGATCGCCCGCTGCGTGCGGGTGGTGCTGGACACCTTCACCCCGCCGGAGGACCCGCTGCCGGCCACCGTGCGGGCCAGCCGCAACCTGGTCGGGCTCGGCACCGCGCTGCGCGAGATCCACCGGCCGTCCAGCAAGGAGGATCTCTACCGGGCCCGCCGGCGGCTGAAGTGGGACGAGGCGTTCGCCGTGCAGCTGACCCTGGTGCAGCGCAAGCACCGGGCCGCCGACTGGCCCGCCCGGCCCCGACCGCCGCGCCCGGGGGGCCTGCTGGACGCGTTCGACGCCCGGCTGCCCTACGAGCTGACCCCCGGCCAGCGGGACGTGGGCGTCGAGATCGCGGCCGACCTGGCCACCCCGCACCCGATGCACCGGCTGTTGCAGGGCGAGGTCGGCTCCGGCAAGACCGTGGTCGCGCTGCGCGCGATGCTCCAGGTGGTCGACGCCGGCGGTCAGGCCGCGCTGCTCGCCCCGACCGAGGTGCTCGCCGCCCAGCACCACCGGGGCATGCTCGACCTGCTCGGGCCGCTCGGCCGGGCCGGCGAGCTGGGCGCCGCCGAGCACGCCACCCGGGTCGAGCTGGTCACCGGCTCGCTCGGCGCGGCGGCGCGCCGGCGGGCGCTGGCCGAGGTGGCCAGCGGCGCCGCCGGCATCGTGCTCGGCACCCACGCCCTGCTCTACGAGGGGGTCGACTTCGCCGATCTGGGTCTGGTCGTGGTCGACGAGCAGCACCGGTTCGGCGTCGAGCAGCGCGACGCCCTGCGCGCCAAGGCCGAGCAGCCGCCGCACGTGCTGGTGATGACCGCCACCCCGATCCCGCGCACGGTGGCGATGACCGTCTACGGCGACCTGGAGACGTCGACCCTGTCCCAGCTGCCGCGCGGCCGGTCACCGATCGCCTCGCACGTCGTCCCGGCCGCCGAGAAGCCGGCGTTCCTGGACCGGGCCTGGCGCCGGCTGCGCGAGGAGGTCGCCGCCGGCCACCAGGCGTACGTGGTCTGCCCGCGGATCGGTGACGGCCCGGGGTCGGAGGAGGAGGCGCCCCGGGAGGACGACTCCGGGCGGCGACCGCCGCTGGCGGTGACCGAGGTGGCCCCGCTGCTGGCCGAGGGGCCGCTGCACGGGCTGCGGATCGGCGTGCTGCACGGCCGGCTGCCGGCCGACGAGAAGGACGCGGTGATGCGCTCCTTCGCCGCCGGCGACCTCGACGTGCTGGTGGCCACCACCGTGGTGGAGGTCGGCGTCGACGTGCCGAACGCCACCGTCATGATCGTGCTGGACGCCGACCGGTTCGGCGTCTCCCAGCTGCACCAGCTGCGCGGCCGGGTCGGCCGGGGCGCCGCCGCCGGGCTCTGCCTGCTGGTCACCGAGGCGGCCGAGGCCAGCCCGGCGCGGGAACGGCTGGACGCGGTCGCCTCCACCACCGACGGGTTCAAGCTCGCCGAACTCGACCTGGAGCAGCGCCGCGAGGGCGACGTGCTGGGGGCCACCCAGTCCGGGCGCCGCTCCCACCTGCGCCTGCTCTCCCTGCTGCGCGACGCCGACCTGATCCGCGACGCCCGGGCCGAGGCGATCACCCTGGTCGAGGAGGACCCGGAGCTGTCCCGGCATCCGGCGCTGGCCGCCTCGGTGGCCGCCCTGGTTGACGAGGAGCGCGCGGAATACCTGGAGAAGGGCTGACCGGAGCGCCGCCTCCTGCTCCACCCCTCGTGGCTCCCGGTGTCGGGTCGCGGGGAGGGTGTTGCCCGGCGCTCCGCGCCGGCATCGTCCGCCCGTGCCATGTCGCGGTGAGCGTGATGCCGCTGCGTCATATTTATACGCAGCGGCATCAGAGCTGCCGCGGACATGCTCCCGAGCGGACCCGCGGCCTGCGGCAGCACCGGCATCGGCCCGCGCTGCGTGCCGGGCTGGCGCGGTGGGTGGCCGTGCCGGGTGGACATGGTGAGGGCGCGCCGACCCGGGTGGGTCGACGCGCCCTCAGCGCTCAGCTCGGATCAGGTCAGGCGGTGAAGCGCACCCGACGCCGCCGCGCCATCACGAAGAGCACCGCGCCCAGGGCGAGCAGGGCGACCGCGCCCGCGGCGATGCCGCCGGCAGCCGCACCGGTCACCGGCAGGCCCGGCTCCTCGCCACCGGCGCCTCCGCCGCCGCAGTCACCCTCGGGGGCGTAGACGGCCTCCATCTCGAGTTCCAGGTCGGGGAGCACGACCAGCGCGGTCTCGTCCTTGCCGGCCTTGAAGGTGACCGTCTCGGACTTGCCCGGCGCCACGGTCCGGGTCTCGGTCTTGCCGCCGTAGGTGAACTCCACCTTGACCGGCAGGCCACCCTCCGGGTTGGTCGCGGTCAGGCTGAAGGTCTTGCAGTCGGCCTCGGTGGTGATGGTCGGCAGCGGGCAGTCCTCGGGGCGCTGCCACGAGTAGGTGCCGTTCTCGATCACCTTGCCGTCGACCAGCACCTCGACCTTGCCGGCGTTCTCGGCGGGCACCACGGTGCCGTTGTCGGCCTTGCCCGGCTCGACGGTGACCTTCTTGGACCAGCCGTTCTCGCCCCGGACCTCGAACTCCACCGGGTACTTGGAGATCTTGCCGTCGTTGCTCAGCGACACGGTGACGGTGCCGTCGCAGTTGGACGCGAAGGTCGACGCCGGGGTGGTGCAGCTCTTGTCGCCGCCGTTGTACCAGCCCTGCGGGCCGGTCGACCGGTTGCCGGGCGCGCCCTTGGAGCCGAGCTTCTTGTCGCCGTACCGCTCGCCGCCCTCGACCAGCGGGTCGATGACCTCGTCGAGGCCCCCCCAGATCAGGTCAACCTGGGTGTGGCAGTCCGGGATGTCGACCTTCAGGTCGATCTCGGTCTGGGTGCCGCCGATCCAGTCGCTGTCCGGTGTGCCGTAGACGTACTGCGGGGTGGCGAACTGCGGCCGCGGCGCGAAGTACGAGACCAGCGTGAAGTGCTGCTTGCTGTCACCGCAGAGCGGCAGGTCACCGTCGAGCTTGACGGTCGCGGTGCCCTTCGGGCCGTCGAAGGTGTGGCTGTACTTCGCCTTGCTGGCGTCCACGCACTTCGGCGCCGGCGTGCACGGCTTGTCCGCGCCGAGGTTGATGCTGCCCTCGTCGCTCGACTTGGCGTTGTTCGTCAGCCAGACCGCGTCCACCTTGAGGGTGGCGCGCGACGTGTCGCCGGGGACGCGCTGGATCGCCTCGACGTAGGCACCCTCGGGGATGACCACGGTGTCCAGCGGCTTGCTGTCAGCGCCGTCCACGGTAACGGTCACGGGGGTGGCCGGGTCGGCCGTGACCTTCGTGATGGTGGCGGCCTTCTCCCGCTCGCTGTTCACCACCTTCCACGTGATGATCCGCTCGCCGCTGAGCTGGTCACAGCCGGCGGTGGCGGTGATGGTGGTGTGGTGGGCGCTGGCCGGCGCGGCCACGGCGACGGCCGCGGTGAGGCCGAGGAAGGCGGCCCCCAGCACGGCCAGTGGTCGCCGCAGCGACGCTCTGGTACGGATCACGCGTACTCCCGGGGTGAGGAAGCTTGAAAGGGGGTGGGCGCGGAGTGAGGCGGTCGGACGGTCGCAGGTGCGTCACCGCGCCGCCGGTGCGGGCGCCGCTCCGTGCCATGGGCCGGCGGTCCACCGCCGACACCCGGCAGACCCTAGCGAGATCGCCGCTCGCGTTACAGCGCTCAGCGGGACCTAAGGATGATGTTATGAATGCGAGATCATTGATATACGAAGGGTGGCCGGATCGGCGCGACGCGCATACCGGCGGTGTCGTCGGCGGGTCCCCGCGGCTCGCGTAGCGTCGGGGCATGAGCAGGAGGAGACGGTGACCCGCATCGTGGCCGGGACGCTCGGCGGGCGGCGGATCGCCGCGCCCCCGGGCGCCGGCACCCGGCCCACGTCCGACCGGGTCCGGGAGGCGCTGTTCAGCGCGGTGCAGGCCGAGGTCGACCTGACCGGCGCCCGCTTCGCCGACCTGTACGCGGGCTCCGGCGCGGTCGGGCTGGAGGCGCTGTCCCGGGGCGCCGGGCACGTGCTGCTGGTCGAGTCCGACCCGCGGGCCGCCCGGGTGGTCCGGGAGAACATGGCGGCCCTGCGCGCCGCCCCGGCCGCCCGGCTGGTCACCGGCCGGGTCGCCACCGTGCTGGCCGCCGGCCCGGAGGGCGGCCCGTACGACGTGGTCTTCGCCGACCCGCCGTACGCGGTGCCGGACGCGGAGATCACCGCGATGCTGGCCGCGCTGGTCGAAGGCGACTGGCTGACTCCCGACGCGCTGGTGGTGGTGGAGCGCTCCAGCCGGACCGGGCCGGTCGAGTGGGTGCCGGGTGTCACCGGCGAGCGCAGTCGCCGGTACGGCGAGACCACCCTTTGGTACGGTCGCCGATCATGAGACGTGCGGTGTGTCCCGGCTCGTTCGACCCGGTCACCAACGGACACCTCGACATCATCGGCCGGGCCAGCCGGCTCTTCGACGAGGTGATCGTCGGTGTGCTGATGAACCAGGCGAAGAGCGGCCTGTTCACCGTCGAGGAGCGGATCGACATGCTCCGCGAGGTGACCGCTTCGTACGACAACGTCCGGGTCGAGTCGTTCCGCGGGCTGCTGGTCGACTTCTGCCGGGCCCAGCAGGCGAGCGTGCTGGTCAAGGGCCTGCGCGCGGTCAGCGACTTCGACTACGAGTTGCAGATGGCCCAGATGAACATCGGCCTGGCCGGCGTCGAGACCCTCTTCATGCCGACCAACCCGCTCTACTCGTTCCTCTCGTCCAGCCTCGTCAAGGACGTGGCCAAGTGGGGCGGCGACATCTCCGCGCACGTGCCGGACCGGGTCCGGGCGGAGTTGCAGGCCCGGCTCGGGCCGGCCGCCCGCGGCTGACCGCCCCGCCCGCGGCTGACCGCCCCGCCCGCGGCTGACCGCCGCGCCCGCGACCGGGGCGCCGGGGGCGACGCCGACCGCCGAACGCGACCGGAGCGCGGGCCGGCCGGGGGCGTGTGCCGACGATCGGCGCGACGCGCCGGGCCGGGCGGTGGAGCGCCGGCTCGCCCGCGCACGACATCATGGGTGGAGCGCGAACCCGGCCGTAGCCCGCATCATGTAGGTCGGCCGACGAACGACAGGAGTGAGGTACCGGTGGACCCGCTCGACCGCATCGACGAACTGATCGCCATGGTGGAGACGGCCCGCTCCGTCCCCATGTCGCGCAACAACTGCATGGTTGACCGGGGTGAGATGATCGCGGTGCTGGAGGAGTTGCGTGCCGAACTCCCCGCCGACCTGCGCCGGGCCGCCGCTCTGCTGGAGGAGCGGGACAAGATCATGGAGGCCGGCAAGCGCGAGGCCGACCGGATCATCAGCGAGGGTGAGGCGGAACACGCCCGCCTGGTCTCGGTGAACGAGATCACCGTCTCCGCCGAGCACGAGGGCGCCCGGATCATCGCCGAGGCCCGCGCCGAGGCGCAGCGGCTGCGCGAGGAGGTCGACGACTACGTCGACACCGCGCTGGCCAACTTCGAGCAGTTCCTCACCCGGGCGCTGGCCTCGATCGAGCGCGGCCGTGACAAGATGCACGCGCTGCGGGAGATCGGCACCTTCGGGGGCGACGAGGCGGAACGGCCGCTACCCTTCTGAGCGGCACCTCAGCAGCCGGCAGGGCGGGTGGGCGTCGCCCCCGGTTCGACGGTCCGGCGGTCGCCCAGGTACCCTTTTTTGTCGGCCTCTCACCGGCCGGAGTCTGACTATGCCCAAACACACGCCTTCCCCACTCAACCCCAGGTCGCCGCTGGTCCTCGACACGAGGGAGCTGCCGCGTCGGCCTGGTGCGTTGCGTACGGTCAAGCGGGTGGTAACGGCACCGGCGGACCTCGGCGTGGAGTTGATCAGCGTGCCGGAGGGCGCGGACCTCGACCTCGACCTGAGGTTGGAGTCGGTGTCCGAGGGCGTGCTCGTCTCGGGCACCGTCAGCGGTCCCGTCCGGGGCGAGTGCGGGCGCTGCCTGCGCGAGATCAACGACTCGGTGGCCGTGCGGATCCAGGAGCTGTACGCGTACGAGAACAGCACCACGGACACCACGACCGACGAGGACGAGGTGGGCCGGATGCAGGGAGATCTGATCGACCTGGAACCGGCGCTGCGGGACGCGGTGGTGCTCACACTGCCGACCAACCCGCTCTGCCGGGAGGACTGCCCAGGCTTGTGCCCCGAGTGTGGGGTGCACCGGGACGAGCTGCCGGCCGACCACAGTCACCAGCAGATCGACCCGCGTTGGGCGGGCCTGTCGCAACTGACCCGTAAAGAGGAGTAAGAACCGTGGCCGTCCCCAAGCGCAAGATGTCGCGCAGCAACACCCGGTCCCGCCGGGCGCAGTGGAAGACCGCGGCGGTCGCGACCGTGGCCTGCCCGCAGTGCAAGTCCGCGAAGCTGCCGCACGCCGCCTGCTCCGTCTGCGGCACCTACAACGGTCGTCAGGTCATCGAGGTCTGACCGGACGCCGAGTGACGCCCCCGACCACAGGTCGGGCGGCGCGCGCGCCCTGGCGAACGCCCGGTGCCCCGGCTCCCACCGACGCCGGCCGGCCTGCTCCGGCCGGCGTTCCGGTGGAGCCGGGCATCGCGCGGATCGCCGTTGACCTCCTCGGCGGGGACGACGCTCCCGCCGTCGTGGTTGACGGCGCTCTGCGGGCCGTACGCGCCGACCCTGACCTGCACCTGCTGCTCGTCGGCCCGACCGAGGTCGCCGGCGAGCTGATCGCCGCCCTCGACCCGACGCAGCGCGCCCGGGTCGCCGTCCGGCCGGTCCGCGCCGCCGTCGGCATGGCCGACCACCCCAGCGCCGCCCGCGCGCACAGCACCGTCCGGGCGGCCGTCACCGCGGTCCGCGACGGCGCCGCCGACGCGCTGGTCTCCGCCGGCTCGACCGGTGCCACCGTCACCGCCGCCGCGCTCGGCCTCGGCCGCTGGTCGGAGGTCCGCCAGCCGGCCCTGGTCGCCACCCTGCCGGCGGTCGCCGGCCCGGTCGTGCTGCTCGACGTCGGCGGCTCGCTGGAGCCGCGCCCGGCCACCCTCGCCCGGCACGCCGTGCTCGGCGCCGCCTACGCGGCGGTCGCGCACGCCGTCGTCGAACCCCGGGTCGGGCTGCTCTCCGTGGGCACCGAGGCGGGCAAGGGCGACCGGGTCCGCCGGCTCGCCGACCCCGCCCTCGCCGCCGAGCCGCTGCCCTGCGGCGGCCGCTACGTCGGCCTCGTCGAGGGCTACGACGTCTCGCTCGGCGCGCGCGCCGACGTGGTGGTCACCGACGGCTTCACCGGTAACGTGCTGCTCAAGGCGATTGAGGGCGCGTACGCGATGGCCGGCGGACCACCGGCCGGCGGCGGGGCGCCGCGCGCGGCCGCCCTGCTCGGGGTGGCCGGGACCGTGGTCGTCTGCCACGGCGCCGCCCGGGCCGACGACGTCGCCTCCGGCATCGCGCTCGCCGCTCACCTGTGGCGGCGGGGCGCCACCGACCTGATCTCCGCGCTGCTGGACGCCGCGGAGGTCGCCGAGGACCGCATCGACCGCACCACCGACACCGAGGTACGCACATCATGATCAACGACAAGCGGCGGCGGGCATCCGTCGGTCACCTGGAGGCGGCGTTCGGCGTCACGCTGGACCCGGAACTGCTGGAGCGGGCGCTGACCCACCGCTCGTACGCGTACGAGAACGGCGGCCTGCCCACCAACGAGCGGCTGGAGTTCCTCGGCGACTCGGTGCTCGGCGTGGTGATCACCACCGCGCTCTTCCACAACCACCCCGACCTGCCCGAGGGGCAGCTGGCCAAGCTGCGGGCCAGCGTGGTCAACATGCGCGCGCTGGCCGACGTGGCCCGGGGCCTGGGCCCGGACGGGCTCGGCGCCTACCTGCTGCTCGGCAAGGGGGAGGAGACCACCGGCGGCCGGGACAAGGCCAGCATCCTGGCCGACACCCTCGAGGCGCTGCTCGGCGCGATCTACCTCCAGTACGGCCTGGACACCGCGGCGGAGGTGATCCACCGACTGTTCGACCCGCTGATGGCCGAGTCGGCCGGTCGCGGCGCCGCGCTGGACTGGAAGACCAGCCTGCAGGAGCTGACCGCCTCGCTCGGGCTGGGCGTGCCCGAGTACCGCATCGAGGGCACCGGGCCGGACCACCTGAAGACCTTCACCGCCTGGGTGGTGGTGGCCGGCAACCGCTACGGCGGCGCCGAGGGGCGGAGCAAGAAGGAAGCCGAGCAGCGCGCCGCCGAGTCGGCCTGGCGGACGCTGACCGAGCAGGCGGAGCAGGAGCGGGCACCGGCCCCGGCCGCCGAGACGGCCTCCGACGCCGCCGAGGCGGGCGCGCGCCGTGCCTGAGCTGCCCGAGGTGGAGACGGTCCGGCAGGGCCTGGCCCAGTGGGTCACCGGCCGCCGGATCGCCTCGGTCGAGGTGCGCCACCCGCGCGCGGTACGCCGGCACGCCCCCGGCGGCGCGCACTTCGCCGACGTGCTCGCCGGGCGGACCGTGCTCGACGTCCGCCGCCGGGGCAAGTACCTCTGGCTGCCGCTGGACAGCGGGGACGCGGTCATCGGGCACCTCGGCATGTCCGGGCAGCTGCTGCTGCAACCCGCCGACGCGCCGGACGAGACCCACCTGCGGATCCGGTTCCGGTTCGCCGACGGCGGCCCCGAGCTGCGCTTCGTCGACCAGCGCACGTTCGGCGGGCTGTCCGTCTCGGCCGGCGGGGCGGAGCTGCCGGCGGAGATCGCGCACATCGCCCGCGACCCGATGGACCCGCAGTTCTCCGACGCGGAGTTCGTCGCCGCGCTGCGCCGGCGGCGTACCGAGGTGAAGCGGGCGCTGCTGGATCAGACCCTGCTCTCCGGAGTCGGCAACATCTACGCCGACGAGGCGCTCTGGCGGGCCCGCCTGCACGGCGCCCGTCCCACCGACGTGCTCACCCGCCCGGCCGCGCTGCGGCTGCTCGGTCACGTCCGGGACGTGCTCGGTGAGGCGATCAAGGAGGGCGGGACCAGCTTCGACGCCCTCTACGTCAACGTCAACGGCGAGAGCGGCTACTTCGACCGGTCGCTGAACGTCTACGGCCGGGAGGGCCGGCCCTGCCGCCGCTGCGGCGCGCCGATCCGCCGTGAGGCGTTCATGAACCGGTCGTCGTACAGCTGCCCGCGTTGCCAGCCCCGCCCTCGGGGACCGCTTCGGGGATGACCCCGAGCCGGGTCCGGGTCGCCGTCGGCGCGTCGGCCGGGCCGGGTCCGGGAAGGGCCCGGTGAGCCGCCCGTTTCGACCCGGGTCGCCCGGCGGCGCCGGCCGTTCAGGGCGCGCACAGGTTCCGGGCCGCACCGGGGCCGTTCCCTGATGTCTCCACCCCGTCGCGCCCATAGCGTCAGCACCGTTGACAGGGGGTTGACGTGACAGGGGGACCCGTGATGGGGGCAAGACCGGTAACGGTGCGGTTGGCACGCTGGAGCGCGGAGCACCCGTGGCGGGCCGTCGCGATGTGGGTGGTGTTCGTGGCGGTGTGCTTCGTCGGGGGGAGCGCCGCCGGCCTCAACGAGGCCACCTCCGCGGACCAGGCCATCGGCGAGTCCGGCCGGGCGGGCGTGATCGTGGACGCCGGGAAGTTCGACGACCCGGCGACGGAGAACGTCCTCATCACGCCGCGCGGCGGCACGCTGGACCAGGCCGCCGCGAAGGCGGCGGCCGACGACGCGGCGGCCCAGCTGCGCTCGGTGACCGGGGTCGCCTCCGTCGGCGAGCCGGTGCCCGCCCGGGACGGCTCGGCACTGCTGCTGCCGATCACCATGTCCGGCGACCCGGAGACCGCGTCCGACCGGGTGCAGCCGCTGCGCGACGCCACCGCCCGGGTGCAGGACGGGCACCCGCAGCTGCGGATCGAGCAGGTCGGCGGCCCGTCGATCAACAAGGCGCTGGACGACACGCTCGGCAAGGACTTCAAGCGCGCCGAGCTGCTCAGCCTGCCGGTGACCCTGGCCATCCTGATCATCGCGTTCGGGGCGCTGATCGCCGCCGGCGTGCCGGTGCTGCTGGCGCTCTCCTCGGTGGCCGCGGCGATGGGGCTCTCCACCCTCGCCTCGCACCTGGTGCCGGCGACCGACACCACGGCCAGCGTCATCCTGCTGATCGGCATGGCGGTCGGGGTGGACTACTCGCTGTTCTACGTGCGGCGCGAGCGGGAGGAGCGGGCCAAGGGCCGCTCGGGCCTGGACGCGGTGGAGATCGCCGCAGAGACCTCCGGCCACGCCGTGGTCGTCTCCGGCTTCGCCGTGATCATCTCGATGGCCGGGCTGCTGCTCGCCGGTGACGTGGTCTTCTCCTCCCTCGCGGTGGGCTCGATCCTGGTGGTCGCGGTCGCGGTGACCGGCTCGCTGACCGTCCTGCCGGCGCTGCTGGCCAAGCTCGGGCGCTGGGTCGACCGCCCCCGGGTGCCGTTGCTGTGGCGGCTGACCGCGCCGCGTACCGGGCGGCACGGCGAGCCGGCGTCGCCCCGGTTCTGGCCGGCCGTGCTGAAGCCCGCGCTGCGGGCTCCGGTGGCCACCCTGGTGATCTCGGTGGCGCTGCTGCTCCTGCTGGCCGTGCCGGCGCTCGGCATGAAGCTGAAGTTCCCCGGCATGGAGGATGTGCCGCGCAGCACGGCGGCGATGCAGGCGTACGACCGGCTCACCGCGGCCTTCCCGAGCAACGGCACCAGCCACACGGTGGCGGTCCGGGCGTCGGCCGCCGAGGCCGACCGGGTGCAGGCGGCGCTGACCGACCTGGCCGGCCGGGCGTCGGCCGACCCGCTCTTCGCGCCGACCGAGGCGGACGGCCCAAAGATCCGGGTGTCGGCGGACCGGCAGGTGTCGGTGCTGACGGTCGCCACCCCGTACACCAGCCGGGACGAGCAGGCCGGTCAGTCGCTGGACCGGCTCCGCGACGACCTGGTCCCGGCGGCGCTCGGCGGGGTCCCCGGCGTGGAGTACGCGGTCGGCGGCGACATCGCCGGCAGCGAGGACTACGCGCAGCACATCCGGGAGAAGCTGCCGATCGTGGTGGGCTTCGTGCTGGTGCTGACCTTCCTGGTGATGGTGCTGACCTTCCGCTCGGTGGTGATCGCGCTCAGCTCGATCCTGCTCAACCTGCTCTCCGCCGGCGCCGCGTACGGGCTGCTGGTGCTGGTCTTTCAGGGCGACTGGGCCGAGGGCCTGCTCGGCTTCACCTCGATGGGCGCGATCGTGGCCTGGCTGCCGCTCTTCCTCTTCGTGGTGCTCTTCGGGCTCTCGATGGACTACCACGTCTTCGTGGTCAGCCGGATCCGCGAGGGGATCCGGGCCGGTATGTCCAACCGGGACGCGGTGGCGTACGGGATCACCTCGTCGGCCGGCGTGGTGACCAGCGCGGCGATCGTGATGGTCGGGGTCTTCTCGATCTTCGCCACGCTGAGCATGATCGACTTCAAGCAGCTCGGCATCGGCCTGGCGGCGGCGATCCTGCTGGACGCCACGATCATCCGTGCGGTGGTGCTGCCGGCGCTGATGACCATGCTGGGGGACGCCAACTGGTGGGCACCGCGCTTCCTGCGCCCCCGCGCGCCGCAGGCGCCGGCCGACCCGCCGGCGCCCGCGCCGGAGCTGGTCGGCGTCCGCTGACCACCCCCGTCGAGGGCCGGACCGCGCCGCGGTCCGGCCCTCGCCATGCGCGGCGGCCCGGCCAGGGGCACGCCGGGCCGCTCAGAGCACCGGGCAGGAGATCCGCCAGGCGTCCAGGCGCCGCTCCTTGCGGATCGAGGCGAACCCGTACCCGACCGTCTCCACGCAGAAGTCCTCGGTCGAGCCGGTGTACTCGACGTGAAAGACCGGCTTGCCGGCCTCGACGAACGGCAGCAGCTTCGCGCACCGGCGCAGCCGTACGCACTCCTCGTCGACGGCGAAGTCGAAGTCCGGCGCCAGGGCGGTCAGCTGTTCGGTGTTGCCGAGCAGGCCGGGGGAGAGGTCCAGCCCGCGGGCGAGCTCGGCCAGCCGACGGTTGAACAGCAGCGCGTCGTCGAAGTTCAGCGGGAAACCGGAGCGGTGCGCGTAGCCGTCGGCGTCGGCGAGCGCCACCGCGCCGAACCCCTTGCCCCGGCAGAGCCGGAACCGGTCGGCCAGCACCGGCCGCAGCGTGTCCCACTGCCGTACGTCCAGCCAGCGGCTGTCCGGGCGGCGGGACGCGGCGCCGCGCACCCCGGCCGGAAAGCGCTCGGCGTCCGGGTCGGTGGGCAGGAACGAGCCGACGTGCACCTGGCAGACCAGGCGGCGGTCCCGGGACCGCAGCTCGGCGGTCTGCGCCGCGGTGGTGGCCACCGGGTCGAGCAGGAAGACGTCGGCGTCGACGCCCGGGTCCAGCACCCCGCTCAGCTGCCACTGCCACTGCCAGCGGCGGGCCGACTCGGCCGGCCAGGTGGTCGGCGCGTCCGGCGGGATCAGCTCGACCCGGCAGGCGTACAGCGGGACCGCCAGCGCGAGCGCCACGCACGCCGGCAGCGCCCGGCGCAGGCCCCGCCCGACGGCGCGCGCACGCAGCCGGATCCGCATCGGCAGCTCCCGGGTCGCGGGCGGCGTCCCGCCGCCCGAGCCGGTACGCCGGACCCGGCGTACCTCACCCGGTCAAACGAGCGCGGACCCGACCACGATTCGCGGTTCAGCGCGGCGCGGCGAAGACCTGGGTCCAGTACGGTCCGTTGCTGCTCGCGATGCCCACGCCGATCTCGGTGAAGGCGCAGTTGAGGATGTTGGCCCGGTGACCGGAGCTGTTCATCCAGGCGTCCATCACGGCGGCCGGGGTCTTCTGGTTCCAGGCCACGTTCTCGCCGTAGGTACGCCAGGAGTAGCCGACCCGGTCCAGCCGGTCGCCGGCGTCGCTGCCGTCGCTGCCGGTGTGCGACATGTTCTGGTGGTCGGCCTGGTCCTGGCTGTGCCGCTGGGCGGCGGTCATCAGCTTGTCGTCGATGCTCAGCGCGCGACAGCCGGCCTTCGCCCGCTCGGCGTTGACCAGGTTGACCACCTCGCGGGCCTGGCTGCTGACGTTGCCGCCCGGGGCGACGCCGGCGCCCCCGGCCGGCGTGGTGCTGCGCTCGGCGGTCCGGCGCGAGGGCGCCGTGGTCCGCGCGGGCGCCGGCGTCGGCTTGACCGCCTTCGTCGGGGACGGGGTGGGCTTCGCCGTGGTCGGCGCGGTGCTCGGAGTCGGTGCGACCAGCGCGTCGGCGGGAGTCGACTCCGATCCGGCGTCGAAGGGCGCCGCGGCCACCGTGTCGTCGCCGGCCGTGGTGGTGTCCGGCCGGTCGTCGCCGCCGGTCAGCGTGACGGCGCCGACGCCGAGGCTGACCACCAGCGTGGCCGCCGCGGCGGCGCCGCCGATCAGCGCCGGCCGGCGGAACCGGCGGGAGGTGCGGTGCCGGCCGTCGGCCGGCTCCTGGTCGGCGCCGGCAGCCCGGTGCGCGCCGAGGTCGGCCCCGCCCGCGTACGCCGGGTAGCCACCGGTCGGGTCCAGCTCCCCGGTGACCGGCTCGCCGGCCCACCGGTCGGCCGGCTCCTCGCGGTGCCAGCCGGTGTCCGGCTCCGCCTGCCACCGTTCGGTGGGCTGGTCCTGGTGCCACCCGGCGCCCGGCCGGTCGCCGTGCCACGCCTCGCCCGGCTGCCACTGCTCCGTGGGCTGGTCGTGGTACCCCGCCGCGCCCGGCTCCGCCCGCCACGCGTCGCCCGGCTGCTCACGCCACCCGCCGCTGGCGGCGGGCGGGGCGGCGTCCCAGGCGCTGCCCGGCTGCCACTGCTCGGTGGGCTGGTCCCGGTACGGCTCGGTCACCGGGCCGTCGGCCGTCGGGCCGGTCCACCGGTGGCCGGCCGGCTGGTCGCCGTGCCACCCGCCGGCCGGCTGGTCGCCGTGCCGGCTGCCGGTCGACTGTTCCTGGCGCCGTTCGTCGGCCGGCTGCTCCGGCTCGTCCCCGAACAGGTAGGACGACCGAGGTGCCGGACGGTCGGTCAGCCAGGACGGCTCATCGGCCGGTGGCTCGGGGCGCCGGCGAGCGCCGTCCGGGTCGTTCGGGTCGGTCCATCCGTACACGCCGTAGCCTCCACGGGTCGGTTGCGGGCCGGGGTGACGCTACGGGCCGCGTTCTAGCTGCGGCAACGTGGCTAAGAAAGAGTTAAGGGGAAGTCGGGCGTCCGGGCAGGGAGTTCCCACGAACCAAGGCGTACAGTAAAGGTGTCCGGACAGAGCGTGTCTGTGCCTTGTGGCGGCCCCCCGGCAAGTGGACAGGTCGACGTGGAGATGATCTACGGCCTGCGAGAACTTGACGAAGGAGGGGGTATCGGCTCAATATGTAGGTGTCGCCAGTCGCGCCCGGTCATGCCCAAGAACCAGCTGGAATGACAGCCGCGAACACAGGGGCGCGCGTTGGCCGGCCTTTCCGGCAGCGCATATCAAGGAGTCAACATGGCGAAGGCCCTCTACGGCCACGTAGGTGCGGCGCCTGACCGGCGCCTGCTCGACGAGGTCACCCGACTGCGTGCCAGGGTTCAGGCACTGGAGTTTGAGCTCACCCGGGTGCGTGCCGAGAACGATCGGCTCGCGGCGGCCGCGGCGGAGGCGGACGATCTGCTCCGTCTGGCCGAGCCGGCGCTCACCTAACTCTGGGTCGGAAAACTGAATCGCACCACGCAAAAAAGCGCGCCGACACATTTGTGCCGGCGCGCAGCTCTGTCCGCTCCCTTTTCGCAGGCGCATAAAGCGATCTTGTAACTGACCGGGGTTCGCGGAACTGCGATCGACCGGGCCGGGATAAACAGCTCCGGCAGGCCCGGATGTGAACCGGTCTGCCCCATTGCCGGCCGCCGTCGGAAACGGCGGGGGCGGGTCACGTGCCGCGCCGCACCCGGCGCCGGGTTAGTCTGCGGGTTCACCCAGGTCCGCGCAGCCGGCGACGGTACGGCGGCCACCGGACGAGGATCGAGAAGTGCATCTCAAGAGCCTGACGGTGAAGGGCTTCAAGTCCTTCGCCTCCGCGACGACGCTCAAGCTGGAGCCCGGGATCACCTGCGTGGTCGGCCCGAACGGCTCCGGCAAGTCCAACGTCGTCGACGCCATCGCCTGGGTGCTGGGCGAGCAGGGCGCCAAGGCGCTGCGCGGCGGCAAGATGGAGGACGTCATCTTCGCCGGCACCGCTGGCCGGGCCCCGCTGGGCCGCGCCGAGGTGACGCTGACCATCGACAACACCGACGGCGCGTTGCCGATCGAGTACACCGAGGTGTCGATCACCCGCCGGATGTTCCGCTCCGGCGAGAGCGAGTACGAGATCAACGGCAACTCCTGCCGGCTGCTCGACATCCAGGAGCTGCTCTCCGACTCCGGCATCGGCCGGGAGATGCACATCATCGTCGGGCAGGGCCGCCTCGACGGCATGCTGCACGCCAAGCCGGAGGACCGCCGGGCGTTCATCGAGGAGGCGGCCGGCGTCCTGAAGCACCGCAAGCGCAAGGAAAAGGCGCTGCGCAAGCTCGACGCGATGCAGACCAACCTCAACCGGCTCACCGACCTCACCGCCGAGCTGCGCCGCCAGCTCAAGCCGCTGGGCCGGCAGGCCGAGGTGGCCCGCCGGGCCGCCGCGATCCAGGCCAACCTGCGCGACGCCCGGCTGCGGCTGCTCGCCGACGACCTGGCCACCCTGCGCGCCACCCTGGACAAGGAGATCGCCGACGAGACCGCGCTGCGCGAGCGGCGGGAGCAGGTCGAGGGCGAGCACACCGAGGTGCAGCGCCGCCTCGGCGAGTTGGAGGCGGCGCTGGCCGAGGACGCCCCGCTGCTCGCCGCCGCGCAGGACACCTGGTACAAGCTCTCCGCCCTGCAGGAGCGGTTCCGCTCGATCGAGCAGCTGGCCCGGGAGCGGCTGCGCCACCTCAGCGCCACCCCGGACGACGAGCGCCCCGGGCGCGACCCGGACCAGCTGGAGGCCGAGGCCGAGCGGGTCCGCGAGCAGGAGGAGGAGCTGCGCGCCGCGCTGACCGACGACCAGATCCGGCTCGCCGAGGCGGTCGAGCACCGGCAGGAGCTGGAACGCCAGCTGGCCGCCGCCGAGCGCGAACTGGTCGCCGCGGCGAAGGCGATCGCCGACCGCCGGGAGGGGCTGGCCCGGTTGACCGGGCAGGTGAACTCGGCCCGGGCCCGGACCACCAGCGCGGGGGAGGAGATCGAACGGCTCGCCGCCGCGCACGCCGACGCGCTGGCCCGGGCCGAGCAGGCCCAGGCCGACCTGGATGCGGTGGCCGCCGAGTCCACCGAGGCGGACCGGGACAACGCCGACCTGGACGTCCGGCACGCCGAGGCGGTCGCCGCCCTGGAGAAGGCGCAGGCCACCGTCCGGACGCTGACCGACGCGGAGCGGGCGGCGGAGAAGGACGCCGCCACCTGGAAGGCCCGTGAGGAAGCGCTCGCCCTGGGCCTGCGCCGCAAGGACGGCGCCGGTGCGCTGCTGGCCCGCGCCGACGAGGTGCCCGGACTGCTGGGCAGCCTGGCCGGGCTGCTCACCGTCGCGCCCGGGCACGAGGCCGCGCTCGCCGCCGCGCTCGGCGGCCTCGCCGACGCGGTCGCGGTGAGCGGGGTGGACGAGGCCGTCGAGGCGATGCGGCTGTTGAAGATCTCCGACGCGGGCCGGGCCGGGCTGCTGGTGGGCAGCCCCGCCGGGCCGGGCATGGCCGGATCGGCCGACGCGTTGCGACCGAAGCTGCCCGACGGCGCGCGCTGGGCGCCCGACCTGGTGGAGTGCGCGGCCGAGATCCGCCCGGCCGTGCACCGGGCGCTGCGCGACGTGGTGCTGGTCGACGACCTGACCGCCGCCGCCGAGGTGGCCGCGGGCAACCCCGAGCTGCGCGCGGTCACCCCGGACGGCGACGTGCTCGGGGCGTACGCGGCGGCCGGCGGCTCGGCCAAGGCGCCCAGCTTCATCGAGGTGCAGGCGGCGGTCGAGGAGGCTCGGTCGAACCGGCTCGCCGCCGAACGGAGCAGCGCCGAACTGCGCGAGCAACTGGCCGAGGCGCGGGCCGAGGTGGCCGCCGTGAAGGAGACCGTGCAGCACGCCGCCGCGGCGAAGCGGGAGGCGGAGGGGCAGCGCAACGCGGCCGCCCGGCGGCTGGCCGAGCTGGGCGCCGCCGCCCGGTCGGCGAAGGCGGAGACCGACCGGCTCGGCGAGTCCCGGGCCCGCGCCGAGGCCGCCCGGGAGCAGGACCTGCTGCGGCTCGCCGAACTGGAGGAGCGGCTGCGGCTGGCAGAGGAGACCCCGGTCGACGCCGAGCCCTCCACCGAGGAGCGCGACCAGCTCGCCGCGATGGTGCCGCAGGCCCGGCAGAACGAGATGGAGGTCCGGCTCGCGGTGCGTACCGCCGAGGAGCGGGTGGCCTCGATCGCGGGCCGGGCCGACTCGCTGCGGCGCCAGGCCACCGCCGAGCGGGCCGCGCGGGAACGCGCGGCGGCGCGGCGGGCGGCGCGGACCCGCGGTGCGGGGATCGCCCGCGCGGTCGCCGCCGGCGCCCGGGAGGCGCTCACCCGGCTGACCGCCTCGATCGCCGCGGCCGAGGAGCACCGCGACGCGGTGGCGCGGGAACGCGCCGCCCGCGAGGCCGAGCTCTCCGAGGTGCGGGGCGCCGCCAAGCGGCTCGGCGCCGAGCTGGAGCGGTTGACCAGCCAGGTGCACCGGGACGAGGTGGCCCGCGCCGAGCAGCGGCTGCGCATCGAGCAGTTGGAGGCGAAGGCCGCCGAGGACTTCGGCCTGGACGTGGAGACGCTGGTCGCCGAGTACGGCCCGAACCAGCCGGTCCCGCCCACCCAGGCGGACCTCGCGCTGGCCGAGCAGGAGGGCCGGCCGGTGCCCGAGCCGGTCCGCTACGAGCGGCCGGTGCAGGAGAAGCGGGCCGCCAAGGCGGAACGCGAGCTGGCCCTGCTGGGCAAGGTCAACCCGCTCGCGCTGGAGGAGTTCGCCGCGCTGGAGGAGCGCTACAAGTTCCTCTCCGAGCAGCTGGAGGACCTCAAGGCCACCCGCCGGGACCTGCTCACCGTGGTCAAGGACGTCGACGACCGGATCCTGGAGGTCTTCGCCAGCGCGTTCGCCGACACCGCCCGGGAGTTCGAGCAGGTCTTCACGGTGCTCTTCCCCGGCGGTGAGGGGCGGCTGGTGCTGACCGACCCGGACGACCTGCTCACCACCGGGGTGGAGGTGGAGGCGCGGCCGCCCGGCAAGAAGATCAAGCGGCTGTCGCTGCTCTCCGGCGGCGAGCGGTCGCTGACCGCGGTGGCCATGCTGGTGGCGATCTTCCGCGCCCGGCCCAGCCCGTTCTACATCATGGACGAGGTCGAGGCGGCCCTGGACGACGTGAACCTGGGACGGCTGATCACGCTGCTGGCACAGTTGCGGGAGAAGAGTCAGCTGATCGTCATCACGCACCAGAAGCGGACGATGGAGGTCGCCGACGCCCTCTACGGGGTGACCATGCGCAACGGCGTCACCCAGGTGATCAGCCAGCGGCTCAACCGAGCCGAGGGCGACGACGAACGGCAGGAGAACTGAGTGGCTCGGGAACGCGCGACGGCGCTCCTGGTGGATTTCGACGGCGTACTGCGGCGCTGGGATCCGGCTGTCGCCGCCGGGGTGGAGCGGCGCTACGGGCTCGCCGAGGGGGTGCTGACCGAGATCGCCATGCAGTGGGGGCGGCTCCAGCCGGTGCTCACCGGTCAGGTCAGCCACGCCGACTGGATGACCAGCGTGGCCGACGCGCTGGCCGAGCCCGCCGGCGGCGCCCAGCGCGCCCGGGCCGCCGTCGAGGAGTGGCAGCGCTACCGCGGTGAGGTGGACACCGACGTGCTCGACTTCGTCCGCGAGGCCCGGGCCGGCGGCATCCGGGTCGGTCTGGCCACCAACGCCACCGACCTGCTCGACGAGGACCTGGCCGCGCTCGGCCTGGTGGGCGAGCTGGACGTGGTGGTCAGCTCCTACCGGCTCGGGGTGAACAAGCCGGCCAAGGAGTACTTCCAGGCCGCCTGCCAGGCGGTGGCCGCCCCGCCGGACCGGGTGCTCTTCGTCGACGACGAGGACTGGTCGGTGCGCGGCGCCCGGGCGGCCGGGCTGTCGGCGCACCGCTGGAGCGGCCCGGACGACCTGCGCTACCTGCGGGCGGCGCTGGCGTATTGACCGGCGCCGCCCGGCCGTCCTGGTCGGGTCAGTCGCCGGTGACGCCGTCGATGCGTTCCCGGATCAGGTCGGCGTGGCCGTTGTGCCGGGCGTACTCCTCGATCATGTGCACATAGACCCAGCGCAGGTTGAACGTCCGGCGCTTCGGGCCGACCTCCGTGAAGGTCTCGTCCAGCGAGCGGTCCGCCGCGGCGGCCCGGGCCAGCTCCACCTCGCGGTGGAAGGTGGCGAAGTCGGCCTCGGCGTCCGCGTCGCGCACGTCGTGGTCGGCGTCCGGATTGTCGGGCGTGTAGTACGGGTAGTCGACCTTCTCGCCGGCGAAGTTCTCCCGGAACCACCAGGCCTCCACCTCGGCTAGGTGGCGGACCAGGCCGAGCAGGGTGAGCCCGGAGGGCTCGACGCTCGCGGTCCGGAGCTGTTCGGCGGTCAGCCCGGCGCACTTGAGCAGCAGGGTCTGCCGGTGGTAGTCGAGCCAGCCCTCCAGCATCGTGCGCTCGTCGCCGACGTAGGGCTCGGGGGTCCGGACGATCTCCGGTGCTCTCCAGGTCATGCCGGCCATCTTGCTCGGTACGTCCGACAACCGGCGACCGGATATCAGGGCACCACGACGACCGGCCAGCGGCCGGCGCGGACGAGCCGGGTGGCGACCGAGCCGACCAGGCGGTGCCCGGCCTGCTCGGACGCGCCGACCACCACCAGGTCCGCCCGGAACTCGTCGGCCGCCGCCCGCAGCTCGGTGTACGCGTCGCCGCGCCGGCACACGAAGGTCACCGGCAGCCCCAGCTCCTCGGCGCCGCGCCGGCACTCCCGGCGCAGCTCCTCGGTCAGCTCGTCGTGACAGCGCTCCAGCGCGCCGGCGTCCACCCCGGGGACCAGGGCGGTGAACCCGGCGGCCGCGCGCACGTGCACCACCACCAGGGCGGCACCCTGCCGGCGGGCGAGGCCGGCCGCGTACGAGCCGGCCCGTTCGGAGGTCCGGGTGCCGTCCACGCCCACCAGCACCACCCGGGGCCCGTCCGTGCCCCGTTCGAAGGGCAGCGGACGGGTGCGCGGGCCGTAGTCCTCGCGTTCCCGAGGGGTGTCGACGGTCACGTCAGCTCCGTTCTCCGGTCCGGATCACGGCGGCCCCGGCACCGGCCGCCACTGTCGATTCTTGCTCGATCTCGGTGGCGACCGGGTCGCCGGTGTGCCGGCGCAGCGGCACCTCCCGGATGAAGCAGACCGCGATCAGGGCGATCAGCCCGAACGGGGCGGCGACCAGGAAGATGTCGCCGGCCGCGTGGCCGTACGCGCCCTCCACCACGCCGCGGATCGGGCCCGGCAGGGTGTGCACGTCGGGTAGAGTGCCGCCGCTGCCGGAGCGGGAGCTGGGGATGCCCAGCGCGGCGAGCCCTTCGGCCAGGTAGTCGTTGACCTTGTGGGCGAGCACCGCGCCGAGGGCGGCGACGCCCACCGCCCCGCCGAGGCTGCGGAAGAAGGCGACCACCGAGCTGGCGGCGCCCAGCTCGTGCGTGCCGACGGTGTTCTGGACCGCGAGCACCAGGTTCTGCATGCTCATGCCGAGCCCGACACCGATCACCGCCATGTAGCCGGCGAGCAGGACGAAGCTGGTGTCCGCGCGGAGCGTGCCCATCAGCGCGAAGCCGACGGTGAGCAGCGCGGTGCCGGCGACCAGGTACCGCTTCCACCGGCCGGTGCGGGTGATCAGCCGGCCGGTGACCGTGGAGGAGACCAGCAGGCCGAGGATCATCGGCAGGGTCATCAGGCCGGACATGGTCGGGCTCTGCCCGCGGCTGATCT
Source organism: Micromonospora sp. LZ34 (assembly GCF_052981855.1). Taxonomy (NCBI): domain Bacteria; kingdom Bacillati; phylum Actinomycetota; class Actinomycetes; order Micromonosporales; family Micromonosporaceae; genus Micromonospora; species Micromonospora sp. LZ34. Next base: position 60,711 of record NZ_JBRIQN010000006.1, on the reverse strand, counting down.
GGAAGTACTGGCTGAGGAAGACCGAGGCGCCGAACATGCCGACGCCGACCGCGATGCTGGCGACGGTGGCCAGGGTGATCGTCCGGGACCGGAACAGCCGCGGCGGGATCATCGGCTCGGCGGCCCGGTGCTCGACCCGCACCGCGAGCGCGCCGAGCAGCAGCGCGCCGGCCACCATGGCGGCGGTCTGCCAGGAGCCCCAGGCGAACGAGTCGCCGGCCAGCGAGACCCAGATCAGCAGCAGCGAGACGGCGGCGGTGATCAGCGTGGCGCCCCACCAGTCGATGGTGGCCTTCCGCTTCACCACCGGCAGGTGCAGCGTCTTCTGCAGCACCACCAGGGCGGCGAGCGCGAACGGCACGCCGACGTAGAAGCACCAGCGCCAGCCGAGCCAGGAGGTGTCCACGATCACGCCGCCGATCAGCGGGCCGCCGATGGTGCCGACCGCCATCACCGCGCCGAGGTAGCCGCTGTACCGGCCGCGCTCGCGCGGGGCGATGATGGTGGCCAGGATCACCTGGGCCAGCGCGGTGAGGCCGCCCGCCCCGACGCCCTGCAGCACCCGACAGGCGATCAGCTGCCCGGTGTCCTGCGCGAGGCCGGCCAGCACCGAGCTGACGACGTAGATCAGCAGCGAGATCTGGACCAGGATCTTCTTGTTGGTCAGGTCGGCGAGCTTGCCCCAGATCGGGGTGGTCGCGGTGGTCGCGAGCAGCGCCGAGGTGACCACCCAGGTGTACGCGGACTGGCCGCCGCCCAGCTCGGTGATGATCCTCGGCAGTGCGTTCGAGACGACGGTGCCGGAGAGGATCGCGACGAACATGCCCAGCAGCAGGCCGGAGAGGGCCTCCAGCACCTGCCGGTGGGTCATGTCGACGGCGGTAGCCCGGGCGGGCGCTGGCGCGGAGCTCATCGTGGCTGCCTCCGGCGGAAGTCGAGGAGAGTCTGGCAGGGCGTTGCCCCGGGCAACCGTATGCCTTGGTTGCCTGAAGCAACAACTCTGCGCTGCGAGACATTGTTCCCGGCGGTGCGGGTCAGCTCAGAGCGGAATCTCGTTGAACCGGCTCAGCAGCCGGGCGAACTCCTCGACGTCCCGGGCCGGCCAGTCCTCCAGGGTGCGCCGGAACTGCTGGAGCCGGGCCGACCGGGCGATGTCGAACCGGCGCCGCCCCTCCTCGGTGAGGCTCAGCTGGGCGGCCCGGCGATCGCTCGGGTCCGGGTCACGGCGGACCAGACCCAGCGACTCCAGCCCGTTGATCTGCCGGCTCAGCGTGCCCTTGCCGACACCGAGCCGGGCGGCCAGGTCGGTGAGCCGGATCGAGTCGCACCGGCGCAGCCAGAGCAGCAGTCCGTACGCGTTCGGCTCCAGGTTGGGGTGCACCTCCCGGGCGATCTCCCAGGAGACCGCACGCCCCCGGCGCAGCAGGACGGTCAGCTCGTGCTCGACCGCCCGCAGCGGCTCCGGAAGCTCGTCGTCCACGCGTAGAGGGTACGGGCCGCATCAAGCGGCGTCGGTGAGCCGCCGTCGCATCACCGGCCGCAGGTGGCCGTCGCTGGTGGTGCCCTCGATGGTCACCTCGGCCGAGCGGCCCCGGTGCACCAGGGTGGCGACCGCGTTGCCGAAGTACGGGCCGGCCAGCTTCCGCCAGCGCAGTGCCGGCCGGCGTACCCCGGCCGAGCGGGCCAGCGCCCGGGTGGCCCCGGCCGGGCCGGCCGACCAGCCCAACCGCATCAGCGGGCGGATCCCGGCCGGCACCTGGTTGTGGATGGGGGAGCAGGTGAGCTGGTGCACCGGGGTGGCCACCGCCGGGTCGTCGAACCGGGCCCGGGCCACGTACGAGTGGTGCACGTCACCGGAGAGCACGCTGATCGAGGCCGGTGGCGCGTACGCCGGCCCGGCGCCGACCCGGTCACCGGGCGCGCCCGGGGTGCCGCTGCCGATCCGGGCGAAGAGCGCGCCGAGCGCGTCGAACGAGCGCCGGAAGGCGGCCCAGTGCTCCAGGTCGAGCCCGCGGCGCAGCTTCTCGGACAGGCCGGCCACCCAGCGCCGGCGGGAATCGGCGAGCTTCTCGTTCCACGACTCCACGTGGTGGATGCCTGGCGGCAGCAGCCAGGGCAGCGAGGCCCCGACCACCAGGTGGTCGTAGACGCCGTGCGCCTGGTCGAGGAACCAGGACCACTCGCCGGGCGGGAGCATCGCCCGCTGGTTCGGGTCCAGCACCCGGCTGCACCGGTTGTCCAGCATCACCAGCCGGGTCCGGCCCAGGTCGAGCGCGTAGCTCCACTGGTACTGCACCGCCCGCCAGCGCTCGGTGTCGTGCGCGAGGTCGCTCTCCTGGTCGACCCGGTGCCCGAACTCGCGCAGCACGCCGGTGGCGTCCTCGGCGACGCTCACCTTGGCGAAGACCGGGTCGGCGGCGATCTCGTCCGGGGACAGGTTGCCCAGGTGCTGGTAGACCCAGTACGAGGCGAGTCCGCTGCCGATCCGCTCGGCCCACCAGGGCTGCCGCCGGGTTTCGGTCCGCCACGAGGCGGAGGTGTTCCAGTCGTCGATGATCTCGTGGTCGTCGAAGATCATCACGCTCGGCACGGTGGAGAGCAGCCAGCGGATCTCCGGATCGCGCCAGGACTCCAGGTAGAGCTTGGTGTACTCGTCGAAGCTCACCACCTGGTCGCCGGGGGCGCCCTTCGGCCGGCGCCGGCGCCGCTTCAGCAGCCGCCGCACCGTGGGCGAGGTCACGTCCGCGTACACCTGGTCGCCGAGGAGCACCAGCAGGTCGGGCAGCGCGGCCGGGTCCGGGTCGGCCATCAGCCGCCGGGCGTACGCGTCCAGCGCGTCCGGGGGCAGCCGCCGGGTGGTGGCGTGCTGGGTGGTCTCCCGGCAGGAGCCGAAGAGCAGCCGGACCGGCTGGTCCCGGTCGTCCGCGGCCCGGGTCCGGATCACGCTGGCCGGAAAGCCGCTCCTCGGCACCGGCCAAACCGTTTCACCGTCGACCAGCACCTCGTAGCTGGTCGCGCTGTCCGGGGTGAGCCCCTCCACCACGACCAGCGCGTAGTGGTGGTCGTACGCCGAGAAGGTGGGCGCGGTGCCGCCGGCGCCGTCGGCCGTGCGGACGGTGACCACGGCCGGTGCGCTGGTCTCGACCCAGACGGTGGCCCGCGTGCCGACGACCCGCCGCAGCAGCGGGCCGATGAGCAGATGAGCCGCGGGCATGGCGGACCTCCGAGGTGAGCGGACTTCTTCTTTACTACCCCACCGGCGGTCGCACCACTGCTGGCTGTGGCCGAGCCTACCGGCGGGGAATGACGCCGCGGGGCGCGGTGGCTGGGACGGCCGCGCCGGCATCTGACAGGATTTCGGCATGACGGAATACCTCCTCATCGCCCTCGCCCTGCTCGGCGTGCTGATCCTCGGTGCCATCGGGCTGGTCGTGCCGCGGCTGCGCCGGCGGCCGGAGCCGCCGCTGCCCGAGCAGGAGGTGCGCACCCGCGCGGAGGAGGACCTCGCCGGCCCGCCGGTGCAGGCGCCGGAGGCCGACCTGACCACCGGCATCCTGGTGGAGCCGCCGGTCGTCGAGGCCCCGGCGCCGGTGCTGGAGGTGCCCGAGCCGACCGCCGGGCGGCTGGTCCGGCTGCGCTCCCGGCTGTCCCGCTCGCAGAACGTCTTCGGCAAGAGCCTGCTCGGCCTGCTCAGCCGGGACCACCTCGACGAGGACACCTGGGAGGAGATCGAGGACAGCCTGATCACCGCCGACGTCGGCATCGACGCCACCCGCGAGATCGTCGACCGGCTGCGCGAGCGCACCCGGGTGCTCGGCACCCGGTCCGGCAGCGAGCTGCGCGCCCTGCTCGCCGCCGAGCTGGTCAACGCCCTGGACCCGACGCTGGACCGCTCGCTGAACACCGCGCCCAAGGAGGGCGTGCCGGCGGTGCTGATGGTGGTCGGCGTCAACGGTGCCGGCAAGACCACCACCTGCGGCAAGATCGCCCGGGTGCTGGTCGCCGACGGCCGGAGCGTGATCCTCGGCGCGGCCGACACCTTCCGGGCCGCCGCCGCCGACCAGTTGGAGACCTGGGCCGGTCGCGTCGGCGCCGAGACCGTCCGCGGGCCGGAACGGGCCGACCCGGCCAGCGTCGCCTTCGACGCGGTCAAGCGCGGGATCGAGACCGGCGTGGACACCGTGCTGATCGACACCGCCGGGCGGCTGCAGAACAAGGTCGGCCTGATGGACGAGCTCGGCAAGGTCAAGCGGGTGGTGGAGAAGCACGGCCCGATCGACGAGACGATCCTGATCCTGGACGCCACCACCGGCCAGAACGGGCTGGAACAGGCCCGGGTCTTCACCGAGGTGGTCAACGTGTCGGGCGTGGTGCTGACCAAGCTCGACGGCACCGCCAAGGGCGGCATCGTGATCGCCGTGCAGCGCAAGCTGGGCATCCCGGTGAAGCTGGTCGGGCTCGGCGAGGGGCCGGACGACCTGGCCCCCTTCGACCCCGCGCAGTTCGTCGACGCGCTGCTGGGCACCGAAGCCCCCGGACGGGACGCGTAACCTCGAAGTGACGACTGACGATCGCGCCTACGCGGGGTGGCGCGACCCCAGCCACCCGGCGCCACGCCTCGGGAGACCGTACGTGACTTCGCAAGAGATCCCACTGCACGGCGGGAACGTCAGCACCGTGGTCCGGGTCGGCGACACGGTGCGGCGCAACGCCGGGCCGTGGACGCCCAGCGTGCACGCCCTGCTGCGGCACCTGGAGTACGTCGGGTTCACCGGCGCTCCCCGGGCGCTCGGCATGGACGAGCGCAACCGGGAGGTGCTGTCGTACCTGGAGGGGGAGTGCGGGGAGTACCCGCTGGCCGCGCACTGGGTCACCGACGAGGCACTGGTGACCGTCGCCACCATGCTGCGGATGTTCCACGACGCCCAGTACGGCTTCGTGCCGCCGCCCGGGGCGGTCTGGCGCTCGTTCGGCCCACCGCCGCCGGACACCGAGGTGATCTGCCACCACGACGCCGCCCCGCACAACGTGATCTGGCGGCCGGACGGCACCCTCGGGCTGATCGACTTCGACCTCGCCTCGCCCGGCGCCCGGATCTACGACGTGGCGTACGCCGCCTGGACCTGGGTGCCGATCTTCTCCGACCGGGACTCGATCACGCTCGGCTGGAAGCGCCCGGACCGGCCCCGCCGGCTGCGGCTCTTCGCCGACGCGTACGGGCTGATCCCGCGGGACCGGCACCGGCTGATCCGGACCATCCGCAAGCGGATCGTCGACCACGTGGAGGGGATCCGCCGGATGGCCGCCGCCGGCGAGCCGGCGTTCGTCCGGATCGTGCACAAGGGGCACCTGCGCCGGCCGATGCGCGACCTGCGGCTGCTCGACTACGAGCGGAACGCCCTGGAGTACGCGCTGCGCTGACCGGTTCCGTCCCGGTTCCGTCCCGGTTCCGCCCGGTTCGCGCCCGCCGTCCTCGCGGGCGGTGAGGTTCTCTTCACACGTCCGAAACAAGCCGTCACCGTACCGAAATCGACGGGTGACGCTGGAGGAAACAGCCAGCGGCGAGGCTTCCGCGCATCCGGCGTACGGGCGACGCTGCCCCGGAAGCCGTGAAGGAGGGAACTTCACCTTTAGGAGGCCAGCGTGCCTGAAGCACCGACGATCGACTCCGGCAACACCGTCTGGTTGCTGGTGTCGACCGCGCTCGTGCTGCTCATGACGCCCGGACTGGCGCTGTTCTACGGCGGCCTCAACCGGGCCAAGGGCGTACTCAACATGATGATGATGAGCTTCTCCGCGATCGGGCTCATCTCCGTTCTGTGGTGGTTCTACGGCTTCAGCATCGCCTTCGGCAGCGATGTCAACGGCTTCTGGGGCGACCCGGCCGCATACCTGGGCACCAAGACCTTCCTCGCCGAGACCGACCTGTGGGGCGCGACGGCGGAGAACCCGAGCGGCATCGGCGTCCCGCTGTACGTGTTCATGGCCTTCCAGATGGTCTTCGCGGTGATCACCGTGGCGCTGATCAGCGGCGCGATCGCCGACCGGGCGAAGTTCGCCGGCTGGCTGCTGTTCGCCTTCGGCTGGGCCACGCTGGTCTACTTCCCGGTCGCGCACTGGGTCTGGGGCGGCGGCATCATCGGCGGCGACATCCACGCCCTCGACTTCGCCGGCGGCACCGCGGTGCACATCAACGCCGGTGCGGCGGCCCTGGCGGTGGCCCTGGTGCTCGGCAGGCGGCTCGGCTGGCCGCGGGAGGGCATGAAGCCGCACAACATCCCGCTGGTGGCGCTCGGCGCCGGCCTGCTCTGGTTCGGCTGGTTCGGGTTCAACGCCGGCTCCGAGCTGACCGTCGACTCGGTGGCCGGTCTCGCCTTCCTCAACACCCAGCTCGCCACGGCGGCCGCGCTGCTCGGCTGGATCGCGGTGGAGTGGATCAAGGACCGGAAGCCGACCATGGTGGGCGCCTCCTCCGGCGCCGTCGCCGGCCTGGTCGCCATCACCCCGGCCTGCGGCTTCATCGCCCCGTGGGCGGCGGTGCTGCTCGGCCTCGTCGCCGGCGCGGTCTGCGCGCTGGCGGTCAGCCTCAAGTACAAGCTCGGCTACGACGACTCCCTCGACGTGGTCGGCGTGCACTTCGTCGGCGGCTGGATCGGCTCGCTCTGGCTCGGCCTGTTCGCCACCAACTCGGTCAACGCGGCCATCTCCGACGTGGTCGGCGCCTCCGACGGCCTGTTCTACGGCGGAGGCCTGACCCAGCTCGGCCGGCAGGCCCTGGCCGGCCTGATCGTCAGCGTCTGGTCGTTCGGCATCGCCTGGCTGCTCGCCGTCGCCATCGAGAAGACGATCGGCTTCCGGGCCCGGCCCGAGGCCGAGGTCGAGGGCATCGACATCGCCGAGCACGCGGAGAGCGGCTACGACCTCTCCCCGGCTGGCGGCAGCGCCGCCGGCGCGTTCGCGATGGCCGGAATCGGCTCCGCCGGCACGACCGCGGGCGCCGCCAAGCCGGCGGCGGCGCCCGCCGAGCCGGCGTCCGAGCCGGTCGCCGAGCCGGCGGCGGCGCCCGCCGAGCCGGCGTCGGAGTCGGTCGACGAGAAGGTCGGCGGTTAACGTTCCTGGGATGGAGGGGTTGGACATGAAGCTGGTGACCGCGGTCATCAAGCCGTACCAACTGGACGCGGTGAAGGAGGCCCTGCACGCCCTCGGCGTGGCCGGCCTGACCGTCAGCGAGGTCCAAGGCTACGGCCGGCAGAAGGGGCACACCGAGGTCTACCGGGGTGCCGAGTACACGGTCGAGTTCCTGCCCAAGATCCGGGTGGAGGTGCTCACCGACGAGATGGACGTCGAGAAGATCGTGGACGCCATCGTGGCGGCCGCCCGGACCGGCAAGATCGGCGACGGCAAGGTCTGGGTGACCGGGGTCGAGGAGGTCGTCCGGGTCCGTACCGGCGAGCGCGGCCTCGACGCGCTCTGAGCCCGCACCGACCGACATGACCTCGTTGATCAGGGGAGACGCCGCCGGCACCGGCGACGCCGACCTCTTGATCAACGAGGTCGTCGGCGTGCGCGGGGGCATCGGCGCGGCGGCGCGGGCGGCCCGGGCGGAGGCGTACGACGCCTGGCTGCGGTCGCTGCTGCCGCGGCGGGCCGGGGTGGCGCTGCTGGCCGTCGGCGGGCTGGGGCGGCGGCAGTGCGCCCCGCACGGCGACCTCGACCTGGTGCTGCTGCACGCGGGCGTGCCGGGCGCCGACGAGCTGGCCGCCGCCCTCTGGTACCCGATCTGGGACGCCGGGCTGCGGCTGGACCACTCGGTGCGAACCGTGCCCGAGGCGCTCTCGGTGGCGCAGGACGACGTGAAGGTGGCCCTCGGGCTGCTCGACGCCCGGCTGGTCGCCGGGGACGCCGCGCTCGCCGAGGCGCTGGCCCGCACCGCCGCCGACCACTGGCGGCGGACCGCCGTGCGCCAGCTGCCCGCGCTCCGGGAGGCCACCGCCGCCCGCTGGCAGGCCCACGGCGAGCTGGCCTTCCTGCTCGAGGGTGACCTCAAGGAGGCCGCCGGCGGGCTGCGCGATGTGGGCATCCTGCGGGCGATCGCGATGGCCGGCGTCACCGACGCGCTGCGCCCCGCGGTCCGCGCCGCGCACCTGCGCCTGCTGGACACCCGGGACGCGCTGCACCAGCAGGTCGGCCGGCGGGTGGACCGGCTGGTGGCGCAGGAACGCGACGGGGTCGCCGCGCTGCTCGGCCTGCGACAACTCCAGCCCGGCGGGTCCGAAGCCGGGCCCGCGCGGCGAGCGGGAGCCGTCGTGGGCGACGGTGACGCGCTGCTGCGGCGGGTCGCCGGCGACGCCCGTACCGTCAGCCACGCCCTCGACGACGCCTTCCGCGCGGCGGACCGGCTCCGGTCGGGGCGTCGGCGGGGTGCCGGCGGGCGTCCGCCGCGCCGGCCGGTGGCCCGGGACGTGGTGGAACACGACGGCGAACTGGTGCTGGCCCGGACCGCCATCGGGGCCCGGCCCGACCCGAGCCTGTCGCTGCGGATCGCCGCCGCCGCGGCCACGACCCGGCTGCCGATCGCCCGGGCCACCTGCGAGTGGCTGGCCGCCTACTGCCCGCCGCTGCCGGCGCCCTGGCCGGCCGAGGCCCGGGCCGCGCTGGTCACGCTGCTGGGCGCCGGCCCCGGCCTGGTGCCGGCCTGGGAGACCTGCGACCGGTACGGGCTGGTGGACGGCTGGCTGCCGGAGTGGACCCGGCTGCGCAGCCTGCCCCAGCACAACCCGGTGCACCGGTTCACCCTCGACCGGCACCTGGTGCAGACCGCGGCCGAGGCCAGCCGGCACGCCCGCGAGGTGGACCGCCCCGACCTGCTGCTGCTCGGCGCGCTCCTGCACGACATCGGCAAGGGCCTACCCGGAGATCACAGCACGGTGGGGGCGCCGATCGCCGAGGCGGTGGCCACCCGGATCGGCCTGCCCGCGTCCGAGGTGGCGCTGATCGGCACGCTTGTCCGGCTGCACCTGCTGCTGCCCGACGTGGCCACCCGGCGCGACCTCGCCGACCCGAAGACCATCGCCGGCGTGGCCGAGGCGGTCGGCGACCCGGCCACCCTCGACCTGCTGCACGCCCTGGTCCGCGCCGACGCCGCCGCCACCGGGCCGGCCGCCTGGTCGGACTGGAAGGGCCGGCTGGTCGCCGAACTGGTCGCCCGGGTCCGGACCGCGCTGGACACCGGCGCGCTGCCCGCCCCGCCGGCACCGGACCCGGCGCTGGTGGCCGGGCCGCTGCCGGTCGTACAGCTGACCGGAGACCGGGTGGCGGTGGCCGCGGCGGACCGGCGCGGCCTGCTCGCGACGGTGGCGGGGTGCCTGGCGCTGCACCGGCTGGAGGTGCTCTCCGCCGACGCCAGCACGGTGGACGGGCGGGCGCTGGTGCAGTGCCGGGTGCAGCCCCGCTACGGCCTGCCGCCGGATCCGATCGCGCTCGGCAGCGACCTGCGGCGGGCGGTGACCGGGGACGTCTCGGTGACCCAGCGGCTGCGCGGCCGGGCGCTCTCCGCGCGTGGGTCCGGGGCGGCGCCGCGGGTGGTCTGGCACCGGGAGGCGGCCACCGACGCGGTGCTGCTGGAGCTGCGCGCGGCCGACGCGGCCGGCCTGCTCTACCGGGTGACCTGCGCCCTCGACGAGGCCGGCGCGCAGGTGCGCGCGGCCCGCATCTCCACCCTCGGCGGGGACGTGGTGGACGCGTTCTACCTGGTCGGCGGCTGGCCGGACGACGACACCCGGGCCCGGCTGGAGACCGCCGTGCTCGCCGCCGTCTGAGCGCGGGCGTCGGCCGCACTACGTCCGGTTGCGTACGCGGACAGCCGCCCGCGCGCCGACGCCGGACGCCCCGTCGTCGGGCACCGTCAGGGCATGGACACGCCAGTGCAGACCGAAGGACTCACCAAGCGGTACGGCCGGCTGACCGCCGTGCGGGACCTCGACCTGACCGTCCGGGCCGGCGAGGTGTACGGATTCCTCGGCCCGAACGGCGCCGGCAAGACCACCACGCTGCGGATGCTGCTCGGGCTGGTCCGGCCGACCGCCGGCACGGTCCGGCTGCTCGGCCGGGCGCCCGGCGCCGGACGGCTCACCGGGGTCGGCGCGCTGATCGAGGGGCCGGCCTTCTACCCCTACCTGTCCGGGCGGGAGAACCTGCGGGTGCTCGCCCGCTACGCCGGGGTCGGCGCCGACCGGGTGTCGCTGGTGCTGGACCTGGTCGACCTGACCGGGCGGGCCGGCGACCGGTACGCCGGCTACTCGTTGGGCATGAAGCAGCGCCTCGGGGTGGCCGCCGCCCTGCTCAAGGACCCGCGGCTGCTGATCCTGGACGAGCCGACCAACGGTCTCGACCCGGCCGGCATGGCGGACATGCGCACACTGATCCGCCGGCTCGGCGCGGCCGGGTGCACGGTCCTGGTCTCCAGTCACCTGCTCGGCGAGGTCGAGCAGGTCTGCGACCGGGTGGGGGTGATCTCCCGGGGCCGGCTGATCGCCGAGGGGACCGTCGCCGACCTGCGCGGCGCGGCCGGCCTCCGGGTGTTGGCCGACCCGCTCGACGAGGCGGCGGAGCGGGCCCGGGCGCTGGTCGGGGCGGAGCGGGTGCGGGTGGTGGACGGCGGGTTGGAGCTGTCGGTCGAGCCGGACCGGGCCGCCTGGCTCAACACCGAACTGGTCGGCGCCGGGGTGGCGGTCCGCGAGCTGCGACCCCGCGAACGTGATCTGGAGCAGGTGTTCTTCGACCTCATCGAGAAGGGAACGGCCGATGTCGCGTAGTTTCCGGGCCGAGACGGCGAAACTGGTCCGGCGGCCGGCGTCCTGGCTGCTGCTGGCCATCACGCTGGCGCTCTCGCTGGTCTTCACCTACCTCTTCCCGTACGCGAGCATCGCCGGCGGCACGAGCGGCCCGAACAGCGAGCGGACGCTGCCGATGCTGCTGCCGGACCGGCTGGTGGGCAACTCGCTCGGCGGGCTGCCGGTCTTCCTGGGTGCGATCCTGCTCATCCTCGGCGTGCTGGCGGTCGGCGGCGAGTACGGCTGGGGCACCTGGAAGACCGTGCTCTCGCAGGGCCCGTCCCGGCTCGAGGTGTACGCCGGCAAGCTGCTCGCCATGGCCGCGGCCGCCCTCGTCGTGGTGCTCTCGGTCTTCGCCGTCGGCGCGGTGGCCAGCGCCCTGATCGGGGTCGCCGAGTCGCAGCCGGTGCGCTGGCCGCCGGCCGGTGACCTGGTGGTCGGGGTCGGGGCGGGGTGGCTCATCGCCACCATGTGGGCGATGCTCGGTGCCGGGCTCGCGGTGGCGCTGCGGGCGGTGGCGCTGCCCGTCGGCCTGGGGCTGGTGTGGCTGCTCGCGGTGCAGAACCTGCTGGCCGCCATCGCCGCGCCCCTGCTCGACTGGGTGGCCCAGGCGCAGAAGGGGCTGCCCGGGCCCAACGCCGGGTCGCTGGCGGCGGCGCTCGGGGCGTCCGGCGACACGCCGGGGGTCGCGGCGACGGTCGGCGGCGGGCAGGCGGCGCTGGTGGTGGCCGGCTACCTGGTCGCCTTCGCGGCGGTGGGCGGGCTGCTGCTGCAGCGGCGGGACATCGGTTAGGGCGGGGAGGAGGCGGCGTGGACCGGAACCGGACCGGGTGGCGCGACGACGTCTTCGACGTCCTCGTCGCCCTGGCGGTGCTCGCGATCGGCCTGGTCGGCACCGGGCCGGCCGGCGCCAACCAGGGGATCCCCACCGGCCGGGCCACCTTCCCGCTGGTGGTGGTGGCGGCGTTGGCGCTGGCCGTCCGGCGGCGGTGGCCGCTGGCGACGCTGGCGGCCGGCGCCGCGGCCGTCACGGCGTACCTGGTGCTCGGCTACCCGTACGGACCGATCCTGCTGGCGTTCTTCGTGGCGGTCTACACGGTCGCCGCGTACCTGCCGCTGCGCACCGCGGCGATCGCCTGCGGCGCGGCCCTGGTCGCGCTGCTGGCCCACGTCGTCGTGGGCGTCCGGTCGCCCGGCCTGCCGGGCCTGATGCCCGCCGCCGCCTGGGTGGTGGTGCCGTTCGCGGTCGGGACCACGGTGCGGCTGGTCCGGGAGAGCGCGGCTCGCGGTCGCGTGGACGAGGCCCGCCGGCTGGCCGACGCCGAGCGGCTGCGGGTGGCCCGGGAGGTGCACGACGTGGTCGGCCACGGCCTCGCCGCCATCCACATGCAGGCAGAGATCGCGCTGCACCTGCTGGCCAAGCGGCCGGAGCAGGCGGACGCGGCGTTGACCGCGATCAGCCGGACCAGCAAGGAGGCGCTGGACGAGCTGCGGGTCACGCTGACCGTGGTCCGCCGCGGCGACGCCGGCGAGGAGCGGGCGCCGGCGCCGGGGCTGGCGCAGCTGCCGGAGCTGCGCGACCGGCTGGCCGGCGCCGGGCTGCCGGTCACGGTCGAGGTCGCCGGGGAGCCGCGGCCGCTGCCGGTGGCGGTCGACCTGGCCGCGTACCGGGTGGCGCAGGAGTCGCTGACCAACGTGCTGCGCCACGCCGGCCCGGCCACCGCGACCGTCCGGGTCGGCTACGCGCCCGGCGGGGTCAGCGTGGAGGTCACCGACACCGGCCGGGGCGCGGCGGCCGGCGCCCCCGCCCGGCCGTCCACCGGCCGGGGTCACGGGCTGGCCGGCATGCGGGAGCGGGTCACCGCGCTGGGCGGGTCGTTCACCGCCGGTCCCGCGTCCGGCGGAGGATTCCGGGTGTACGCGACGCTGCCGGTGGAGGAGACCAGATGATCCGTGTGCTGATCGCCGATGACCAGGACCTGGTCCGCATCGGGCTGCGGACGCTGGTGGAGAGCGAGGACGACCTCGCGGTGGCCGGCGAGGCGGCCGACGGGCTGGGCGCGGTCGAGCTGGCCCGGCGGGAGCGGCCCGACCTGGTCCTGATGGACGTCCGGATGCCCGGTATCGACGGGATCGAGGCGACCCGGCGGATCGTCGCCGACCCGCATCTGGCCGCCACCCGGGTGGTCGTGCTCACCACCTTCGAGCTGGACGAGTACGTCTTCGACGCGCTGCGGCACGGGGCGAGCGGCTTCCTCACCAAGGACACCCCGCCGGTCGAGCTGCTGCGGGCGATCCGGCTGGTGGCGGCCGGCGAGGCGTTGCTCTCGCCGTCGGTGACCCGGCGGGTGGTCCGCGAGTTCGCCGCCCGGCCGGCCCGGGTGCCCCGGCCGCATCCCCGGCTCGACGCGCTCACCGACCGGGAGCGGGAGGTGGTCGGGCTGGTCGGCGAGGGGCTGAGCAACGCGGAGATCGCCGACCGGCTGGTGGTCAGCCCGGCGACCGCGCGGACCCACGTCAGCCGGGCCATGGTGAAGCTCGGCGCCCGGGACCGCGCCCAGCTCGTGGTCTACGCCTACCAGTCCGGCCTGGTCGAGCTCTGACCCCGGCGGCCGGCGGGCCTGGCCGGGCGCCGCCCGCCGGGGCAAGATCGCGGGACTGCGCGGTGACGCGGCGATCGGGGTGGTGGGCGGCTACCCTAGCGGTGGCCGGGTGTGTCGCACCCGCCGGCCCGTTACCCGCCGGAACCCCGACAAACAGGATGTTCGCGTGTTTGACACCTTGAGTGACCGCCTCTCCGGGATCTTCACCAAGCTCCGCGGCAAGGGGCGGCTCACCGACGCCGACATCGACGCCACCGCGCGCGAGATCCGCCTCGCGCTGCTGGAGGCGGATGTCGCCCTGCCCGTGGTCAAGGGCTTCATCGCCCGGGTCAAGGAGCGGTCCCGTGGCGCGGAGGTGTCCCAGGCGCTGAACCCGGCCCAGCAGATCATCAAGATCGTCAACGAGGAGCTTATCAACGTCCTCGGTGGCGAGGGGCGGCGGCTCCAGTTCGCCAAGCAGCCGCCGACCGTGATCATGCTGGCCGGTCTCCAGGGTTCCGGTAAGACCACCCTCGCCGGCAAGCTGGCCCGCTGGCTCAAGACCCAGGGCCACCAGCCGCTGCTGGTCGCCGCCGACCTCCAGCGCCCCAACGCGGTCGGGCAGCTCCAGGTGCTCGGTGGCCGCGCCGGCGTCGAGGTGTACGCCCCGGAGCCCGGCAACGGCGTCGGTGACCCGGTGCAGGTGGCCCGGGCGTCGATCGAGCACGCCCGGCGGGCCGCCCGGGACATCGTCATCGTCGACACCGCCGGCCGGCTCGGCATCGACGCGGAGATGATGCAGCAGGCCGCCGACATCCGCGACGCGGTCGACCCGGACGAGGTCATCTTCGTCATCGACGCGATGGTCGGTCAGGACGCCGTCCGGACCGCCGAGGCGTTCCGCGACGGTGTCGGCATCACCGGTGTGGTCCTGTCGAAGCTCGACGGCGACGCCCGCGGTGGCGCCGCGCTGTCGGTCCGGGAGGTCACCGGCCAGCCGATCCTCTTCGCCTCCACCGGCGAGAAGCTGGAGGACTTCGACGTCTTCCACCCCGACCGGATGGCCAGCCGGATCCTCGGCATGGGCGACGTCCTCACTCTGATCGAGCAGGCCGAGCAGGCCTTCGACGCCGATCAGAAGGAGAAGATGACCGCCAAGCTGATGGGCGGCGAGCAGTTCACCCTGGAGGACTTCCTCGACCAGCTCATCGCCGTGCGGCGGATGGGCCCGATCGCCAACGTGCTGGCCATGATGCCGGGCATGGGGCAGATGAAGGACCAGCTCGCCGAGCTGGACGACAAGCACTTCGACCGGGTCACCGCGATCATCCGGTCGATGACCCCGGGCGAGCGCACCAACCCGAAGATCATCAACGGTTCCCGCCGCGCCCGCATCGCCAACGGCTCGGGCGTCACCGTGATGGACGTCAACCAGCTGCTCAACCGCTTCGCCGACGCGCAGAAGATGATGAAGCAGATGGGCGGCATGATGGGCCTGCCCGGCGGCGGCCGGCGCAAGGCGACCAAGTCGCCGAAGAACAAGCGCAAGGGCACCAAGGGCGGCGGTCGGCCGCGCGCCGGCGCCGGGATGCCGGGCGGGTTCCCGGGCGGCATGCCGCAGCTCCCGCCGGGACTGGACCCGAACGACCTGGCCGCCGGCCAGGGGCTGCCCCCGGGCTTCAAGCTGCCGAAGATCGACTTCAACAAGCTCGGCAAGGGCGACAACCGGCCCCGCTGACCGCGCGGTGCGGATTGAAGATCCACTCGAAGTGCGGCATGTCGCGGTGTCCGGACGACGGGACACCGCGACATGCCGTATGCCGGGTCGATCGGCGCCCGCCGGCGCGTCCGGCCGGGCTGCTCGCACCCGACGGGGAGTGATCCGGTAGGACTGTGCACATGGCTCTGCACGTACGCGGTGTGCTGCTCCCCGACGACGAGGTCCGGGATCTCTGGCTGGTCGGCGACCGGGTCACCTTCGACCCGGTGCCCGGTGCGGAGACGATCGTCGACGGCGGGTTCGTGCTGCCGGGGTTGATCGACGCGCACTGCCACATCGGCATCGCCCGGGGCGGCGCGCCGATCACCTCGCTCGACCAGGCCCGTGAGCTGGCCCGGGTCGACCGGGACGCCGGGGTGCTGGCGATCAGGGACGCGGGCTCGCCGTACCCGTACCCGGAGCTCGACGACGACCCGGAGCTGCCCCGGCTGGCCCGCGCGGGCCGGCACGTCGCCCCGCCCAAGCGCTACCTGCGGGACATCGGCGTCGAGGTGGGCGCCGCCGAGGTGGCCGCCACGGTGACCGAGCAGGCCCGGGCCGGCAATGGCTGGGTCAAGCTGGTCGGCGACTGGATCGACCGGGGCGTCGGCGACCTCGCGCCGGCCTGGGACGCCGACACCATGACCGCCGCGGTCGAGGCCGCGCACGCGGCCGGGGTGCGCGCCGCCGTGCACACCTTCTCCGAGTCGGCCGTCGAGATCATGGTGCGCGCCGGGGTGGACTCGGTGGAGCACGGCACCGGGCTCAGCCTGGACCTGATCGACGAGATGGCCCGGCGGGACACGGCACTCGTCCCGACGATGATCAACATCCAGACCTTCGGCGGGATCGCCGAGCAGGCGCGGGCCAAGTTCCCCGGATACGCCGACCACATGCTCGCCCTGCGCGACCGCTTCCCCGAGGTGGTGCGCTCGGCGTACCAGGCGGGGGTGCCGATCTACGTGGGCACCGACGCGGGCGGCGGCATCGACCACGGCCTCGCGGCCGAGGAGATGCTGCTGCTGCACGAGCGGGCCGGCATGCCGGCCGTGGACGTCCTCGCCGCCGCCTCCTGGGGCGCGCGCGAGTGGCTCGGCTTCCCCGGCCTGGTCGAGGGCGGCCTCGCCGACCTCGTCGTCTACGCCGAGGACCCGCGCGTCGACCTGCGCGTCGTCCGCGGCCCCACCCGAATCGTCCTCCGCGGCCGCCCCATCCGCTGACCCCCACCCGCCCGGGCCCGCCCGGGGCCTACCTGGTTGATCATGACGTTTGCGTCACCGATCTGGAGAATCCTGACGCGAACTCCATGATCGACTCAGGCGGGGACGAGGGCGAGGTGGGGTGGGCGGGTCAGGGGGTGGTGGCGCGGGTGAAGAGGTGGACGGCGAGGTCGGCCAGGGAGCGGGCGGTCTGCTCGACCGGCGCCCCGGGCAGGACGATGTGGCTGACCACCAGGCGGACCACCGTGTCGGCGGCGAAGCCCAGGGCGACCGGGTCGGCGCCGGGCATCAGCGTGGCGACCCAGTCCAGCAGCGCGCCAGTCGCCTCGGTCAGCACCAGCCCGGACCGGGTGGTGAGGTAGGGCAGCAGCTCGTCGGAGCCGCCCCGCGCGCTGGTCAGGATCGCCTTGATCAGCGGGTTGGCCGCCGCCTCGGCGAGAGTGTGCGCGATCGCCGCGTACGCGCCGGCGCGGACGTCGGTGCCGTGCGCGTCCAGGGCCGCCCGGACGTCGGCGACGAACCGGTCGACCTCGCGCCGGGCCAGCACCTCGGCCAGCCCGCCCTTGCTGCCGAACTCGTTGTAGACGGTCTGCCGGCTCACTCCGGCGGCGGTCGCCACGGCGCCCATCCGGACACTGTCCCAGCCCCGGTCGACGGTGAGGGCCCGGGCGGCGACGACGATGTGGTCCCGCAGCCGCTGACGTCCGGCGTCCCGTACCTCGTTCATGGTGGTCGAAGTCTACGGCCGCTCCGGCCCCTCGGCCCGACCCGCGCGCGGCGCGGGCCGCCCGATCGCGTCGTCGCGCCGGACGGCGCATAGGATGTGCGGTCATGGCACGCGTGCTCACTCCCCGTGCGGAGGACTTTCCCCGCTGGTACCAGGACCTGATCGCCAAGGCGAAGCTGGCCGACAACGGCCCGGTCCGGGGGACCATGGTGATCCGACCGGCCGGCTACGCCATCTGGGAGCGGATGCAGGCCGAGATGGACGCCCGGATCAAGGCGGCCGGCGCGGAGAACGCGTACTTCCCGCTGTTCATCCCGGAGAGCTACCTCAAGCGGGAGGCCGAGCACGTCGAGGGCTTCTCGCCGGAGCTCGCGGTGGTCACCCACGGCGGTGGCAAGCAGCTCGCCGAACCGGTCGTGGTCCGCCCGACCAGCGAGACGGTGATCGGCGAGTTCATGGCCAAGTGGATCGACTCGTACCGGGACCTGCCGCTGCTGCTCAACCAGTGGGCCAACGTGGTCCGCTGGGAGCTGCGCCCCCGGATCTTCCTGCGCACCAGCGAGTTCCTCTGGCAGGAGGGGCACACCGCGCACGCGACCCGCGAGGACGCCCGCGCCTACGCCCGCCGGATCCTGCACGAGGCGTACGAGGACCTGATGGTCAACGTGCTCGGCATCCCGGTGGTGGTCGGCCTGAAGACCGCCCGCGAGCGGTTCGCCGGGGCCACCGCCACCTACACCTGCGAAGGCATGATGGGCGACGGCAAGGCGCTCCAGCTCGGCACCAGCCACGAGCTGGGGCAGAACTTCGCCAAGGCGTTCGACATCAGCTACTCCTCCGCCGAGGGCGGCCGGGAGCACGCCTGGACCACCTCCTGGGGCACCTCGACCCGGATGCTCGGCGGCCTGATCATGTGCCACGGCGACGACAACGGCCTGCGCGTGCCGCCGAAGCTGGCGCCGGTGCAGGCGTACGTCATGGTGGTCAAGGACGGCGAGGGGGTGGGCGAGGCGGCGGCCAAGCTGCGCGACGCGCTGCGCGACGCCGGCGTCCGGGTGGCGCTCGACGACCGCACCGACACCCCGTTCGGCCGCCGGGCCGTCGACGCCGAGCTGCGCGGCTATCCGGTACGCGTCGAGGTCGGCCCCCGCGATCTGGCCGCCGGCAACGCGGTCGTGGTCCGGCGTACGGACGGCTCGAAGTCGCCGGTGCCGGTGGCCGACGTGGTCGGCGCGGTGCTGGCCGCGCTGGAGGCCGACCAGCAGGCGCTGCACGACCAGGCGCTGGCCCACCGGCAGTCGCGCACCGTGGAGGTCGCCACTCTCGCGGAGGCGATCGAGGCGGCGGCCACCGGCTGGGCGCGGGTGCCGTGGTCGGCGGTCGGCGTCAAGGGCGAGGCGGAGGCGAACGGCCAGGGCGTGACGGTGCGCTGCCTGGTCCGCGCCGACGGCTCGGTGCCCGACTCGGAGGACGAGCCCGACCTGGTCGCCATCCTGGCCCGCGCCTACTGACCCGCATCGTCCGGCAGCCGGTTCCGCCTCGGCGGGGCCGGCTGTCGCGTTTCCGGCGTCGGGTCCGGTCTCGGCGCGGGGCCCGCGGCGGCCGGCGGTAGGGTCGCACCCGTGAGGTTCGAACCGGGGCGGTTGATCGTGCACCGAAACGTGCGGCGCGGCCGGCTCGGCTGGGTCCGCCCGGCCCGGGTGGTCAGCGACGACGACCGCGGGCTGCTGGTCTGGATCGCCCGGGACACCCCGGTGGCCAGCGAGGTCACCGCGGCCGGGCTGGGCATGCGGGCGATGCCGTTCGCCGACTGGATCGCCGCGTCGTACCGGCTGGCGGTCGGCCGGTGGAACGGCCCGCCGCTGCTGAAGTTCCTGCCGACCGGGGCGGCCCACTCGGTCTGGTGGTTCCGGGACGCGCAGGACCGCTTCGCCACCTGGTACGTCAACCTGGAGGAACCGGGGGTGCGCTGGGACGACGGCGTGCTCGCCGGGGTCGACGTGGTCGACCAGGACCTCGACGTGCTGGTCCGCCCGGACCGGAGCTGGGAGTGGAAGGACGAGGAGGAGTTCCTCGAACGGCTGGCGTACCCCGACGACTACTGGGTGGCGGACGAGAACGCGGTCCGCGCCGAGGGCAAGCGGGTGATCGCGCTGGCCGAGGCGGGGGAGTTCCCCTTCGACGGCACCTGGTGCGACTTCACCCCGCCGCCGCACTGGACCACCCCCGAGGCGCTGCCCGCCGGCTGGGACCGGCCGCCGGTGCGCTGACCGTATCGAGGCCCGCCGGCGCCGGCGCGGGTGTGTTTCCGGTCACCTCGCCCGCCCGCCGGGTGACCCGAGCCGGTCCGGTGTGAGAGATCCGGGTCGGATCTGGCAGAATGGTCGGCTGGTATCCGGCGTGTGCCCGGCGCCCTCTAACCCGGGCACGTCGCCAGTCCACCGAGCAGTCTCCGGCCCAACCCCACTGTGCCGGTCGGCGCTCACCCGTGCACCGCCCGTACCGGGCCGGTGAGATCGCAACAGGAGCGAAACAACTGTGGCCGTAAAGATCCGGCTCCTGCGGATGGGCAAGATCCGCAACCCGCAGTACCGCATCGTCGTCGCCGACTCGCGCACCAAGCGCGACGGCCGGGCGATCGAGTTCGTCGGGGTCTACCAGCCGAAGGAGGACCCTTCGGTGATCGAGGTCAAGTCGGACCGGGTCCAGTACTGGCTGTCCGTCGGCGCCCAGCCGAGCGAGGCGGTGCAGCGGCTGCTGGAGCTGACCGGTGACTGGCAGAAGTTCAAGGGCCTGCCGGCCCCGCCGCCGCTGAAGGTGGCCCCGGAGCGGGCCGACCGCACCGCGGCGTACGAGGCCGAGGCGAAGGCCGCCGCCGGGCTGGCCGAGGCTCCGGCCAAGCCGGCCAAGAAGGCCGCCAAGGCCGAGGCTCCGGCCGCCGAGGAGGCGCCGAAGACTGAGGAGCAGGCCGGTGCGGGCTCCGGCGAGCAGGCCTGACGTGGCACTGCGTCCGGCGTTGGAGCACCTGGTCAAGGGCATCGTCGATCACCCTGACGATGTCCGCGTCCGGCTGGTCGACAACCGTCGGGGCAAGCGGCTGGAAGTCCGCGTGCACCCGGAGGATCTCGGCACGGTGATCGGGCGGTCCGGCCGGACCGCCAAGGCGCTGCGCCAGGTGATCGGCTCCATCGGCGGGCGCGGCGTACGCGTCGACATCGTCGACTCGTACTGATGCTGCTCATCGTCGGCAGGATCGGTAAGCCGCACGGTATCCGCGGTGAGGTCACCGTGGAGGTGCGGACCGACGAGCCCGAAGCGCGGTTCGCCCCTGGCACGGTGCTGCGCACCGAGCCGGGGGCGGCTCCGCCGCCGGCCGCGCCCGAGCACGGCGAGCCGTTCCGGGTTCCCGCCGAACTGACCGTGGAGGCGGCCCGCTGGCACCAGGGCCGGCTGCTGGTCGCCTTCTCCGGCGTGCCGGACCGGGACGTCGCAGAGGCGCTGCGCGGCACGCTGCTCGGCGTGGACAGCGCCGACGTGGCCCCGCCGGAGGATCCGGAGGAGTTCCACGACCACCAGCTGGTCGGGCTCACCGCGGTCACCCCGGCCGGCGAGCCGCTCGGCGAGGTGGCCCGGATCGACCACGCGCCCGCCTCCGACCTGCTGGTGCTGCGTCGTCCCGAGGGGCGTACCGCGCTGATCCCGTTCGTCAAGGCGATCGTCCCCGAGGTCGACCTGGCCGGCCGTCGCGTGGTCGTCGACCCGCCCGCCGGTCTGCTCGACCTCTAGCCGGAGCATCCCCGCATGCGCGTCGACATCGTGTCGATCTTCCCGGAGTACCTCGCCCCGCTGGAGCTCTCCCTCATCGGCAAGGCGCGGGCCAGCGGCACGCTCCGGCTGGCCGTACACGACCTGCGGACCTGGACCCACGACGTGCACCGCACGGTCGACGACACACCCTACGGCGGCGGGCCGGGAATGGTGATGCGGCCGGAACCGTGGGGCGAGGCGCTCGACGCCCTCGCGCCGGCGGAGCTGACCCCGCCGCGACTGCTGGTGCCGTCCCCGGTGGGCGTCCCCTTCACCCAGGCGCTGGCCCACGAGCTGGCCGCCGAACCGCACCTGCTCTTCGCCTGCGGCCGGTACGAGGGCATCGACCAGCGGGTGCTCGACCACGCGGCCACCCGGATGCCGGTCACCGAGGTCTCCCTCGGCGACTACGTGCTCTTCGGCGGCGAGGTCGCGGTGCTGGTGATCCTGGAGGCGGTCACCCGGCTGCTGCCCGGGGTGCTCGGCAACGCCGGCTCGCTGGACGAGGAGTCGTACGCCCACGGCCTGCTGGAGGCCCCGGTCTACACCAAGCCGCCGAGCTGGCGCGGTCTGGACGTGCCGGAGGTGCTCCGCTCCGGCGACCACGGGAAGATCGCCCGCTGGCGGCGGGAGGAGGGGCTGGTCCGCACCGCGCGCCGCCGGCCCGACCTGCTCGCCGCGGTCGACCCGGAGCGCCTGGACAAACGGGACGTCGCCGCGTTGGAGCGGGCCGGATTTCAGGTGCCATTGGGGGATGTGGCAAAGTAGAGGGGTTGCCGCAGCCGGCCGCGCCGCGGACGGCTGCGAGGATCCCCGACCGGGGTCGGCGCCACCGATCACCACCCGAGGATCAGAATCACCCATCCGCGCACCGAGTGACGGTGCGCCGTGAGCCTCACGAGGTTGCTGCGATGAACATCCTGGACGCCCTTGACGCCCAGTCGAAGCGGACCGACCTCCCCGACTTCCGGGCCGGTGACACCGTCAAGGTGCACGCCCGGGTCGTCGAGGGCAACCGGTCCCGTGTCCAGATTTTCCAGGGCGTGGTCATCCGCCGCCAGGGTGACGGTCTGCGCGAGACCTTCTCGGTCCGCAAGGTGAGCTTCGGTGTCGGCGTCGAGCGCACCTACCCGATCAACAGCCCGGCCATCGACCGGATCGAGATCGTCACCCGCGGTGACGTCCGCCGCGCCAAGCTCTACTACCTGCGTGAGCTGCGGGGCAAGAAGGCCAAGATCAAGGAGAAGCGCGAGAAGCAGCCCAGCTGACTTCCGCTCGCCACGCCGCCTGAGCCGCGCGTATGTCGTACGACCCGGACCACATTAGGCTGGGCGCACGGGCGCGGCGGGGCGGTCACCCCGCGACAGCGGCGGGGAGACGTCCACTACCGCCCGGGGAGCCTTGACAGGGTTCCCGGGCGGTAGTGTCATTTCTGCGGACCGGGGAGTGGCGTGGTGCAGACGCTTGACGAGGGCGGCGCGGTCGATCCGTGGCGCCGGCGGTCCCGGCGCGGTCGCCGGCAGATGCCGCTCTGGCAGGAACTGCCGCTGTTGCTGGTCGTCGCGTTCTGCCTCGCGGTGCTGATCCGCACCTTCCTGCTCCAGGCGTTCTTCATCCCCTCCGGTTCGATGGAGGACACCCTCCTCGTCGGCGACCGGGTGCTGGTCAACAAGGTCGTCTACGACGTCCGCGACCCGCAGCGCGGCGAGGTGGTGGTCTTCCGCGGCACCGACCGGTGGGCCCCGCAGGTCGACGAGGAGCCCGACCCGGGCTTCGTGGGCAAGCTCGCACGCACCGTCGGCGACCTAGTCGGGGTCAGCCGCCCCGGCGAGAAGGACTTCATCAAGCGGGTCATCGGGCTGCCCGGCGACCGGGTGAAGTGCTGCGACGCGCAGGGCCGGGTGACCGTCAACGGCACGCCGCTGAACGAGACCTACGTGGTCCGCGACTCGCCGCTGGACATCCCGCCCAACCCCCGCGAGTGCCGCTCCCGGCGCTTCGAGGAGGTCGTCGTCCCGCCCGGCCAGCTCTTCGTGATGGGCGACCACCGGCTGGTCTCCCAGGACGCCCGCTGCCAGGGCCCGGTGCCGATCGAGAACGTGGTCGGCCGGGCCTTCACGGTGGTCTGGCCGTCCTCCCGCTGGAACGCCCTGTCGGTGCCCGAGACGTTCGCCGACGTGCGCGGGCCGGCCGTCGCCACCGGCGGGCCGCCGCCGGTGCGGCCCGCCCCGGATGGGGGCGTCGTCCTGCTCCTCCCGCTCGCGGCCGGGCTGGGGCATCTCGCGCGTTCCGGACGGTGGCGTCCAGCCGGGCAACGTAGGCTCCATCCGTGATTGACGAGCAGACCGACAAGCCCCGCAGTTCCTTCTGGAAGGAGCTGCCCATCCTCCTGGGCGTGGCGATCCTGGTCGCGGTGCTGGTGCGTGCCTTCGTACTGCAGACCTTCTTTATTCCGTCGCCGTCCATGGAGAACACGCTCCAGATCGACGATCGGGTGCTGGTCAACAAGCTGGTGTACGACTTCCGCTCGCCCCGGCGGGGCGAGGTGATCGTGTTCAAGGCGCCGCTGGAGTGGAGCAGCAACCCCGACGGCGAGGACTTCATCAAGCGGGTGATCGGCGTCGGCGGCGACCACGTGGTCTGCTGCGACCCGCAGGACCGGCTGGTGATCAACGGCAGGTCGCTCGACGAGCCGTACATCTTCTCCGCCGACGGGCAGCGGGACAAGCCGGCCGACCAGGAGTTCGACATCACCGTCCCGGAGGGGCGGCTCTGGGTGATGGGCGACCACCGGTCCGCGTCCGGCGACTCGCTGGAGCACTGGCAGCAGTCCGGGCAGGACATCACCGTCGCCACCATTCCCGAGGACGAGGTCGTCGGGCGGGCGTTCACCGTCTTCTGGCCGGTCAACCGGGCCACCTGGCTCAGTGTCCCGGATCAGTACGAGGCCATTCCGAACTCCTGAGCGGCGGGTCCGGTCGCCGGGCCGATCCCGGCGGGGGCGTGGGCGTTGTCGGCGGCGTCTGGCAGGCTGGTGCGGTGACGGTCTACACCCCTCGGCGCGCGGCCCGCGTGCTGCTCGTCGACGCGACCGGTCGGGTGCTGCTCTTCGCCGGCTTCGACCCGGCCCGGCCCGACCACCGCTACTGGTTCACTCCGGGGGGCGGCCTGGACCCGGGGGAGTCCCCGGCGGTCGGCGCGGCCCGCGAGCTGGCCGAGGAGACCGGGCTCCGGCTGACCCCGCAGCAGCTCGGCGAGCCGGTCTGGCGGGAGACCGTCGAGTTCCCCTTCGACGGGGTGTGGTACCGGCAGGACCAGGAGTTCTTCCTGGTCCGGGTGCCGGCCTGGGAGGTCGACACGACCGGCTTCAACGACGACGAGCGGGCCAGCGTCGACGGGCACCGCTGGTGGCCGGTCGACGAGCTGGCGGCCACCGCCGAGCGCTACTACCCGGTCGACCTGCCCGCGGTGCTGGCCCGGGTGCTACCCGAGACGACCGGAGGTGCACCGTGCTGACCCCGCCGCGTACCGTCGTGCGCCGCGAGGCCGGGCTCTACGCGCTGGAGCGGGCCCTGCAGCGGCGCGGCTTCCGGCACGTGGCCGGAGCCGACGAGGCCGGCCGGGGCGCCTGCGCCGGGCCGCTGGTCGCCGCCGCCGCGATCCTGCCCGAGGGGCGGCGCGGCGAGATCGACGGGCTGGCCGACTCCAAGCTGCTCACCCCGGCCAGCCGGGAGCGGGTCTACGACGAGGTGGTCGCCCGGGCGCTGGCGTACGCCGTGGTGGTCATCCCGGCCGAGGAGGTCGACGCCCGCGGCCTGCACGTGTGCAACCTGGCCGCGATGCGCCGGGCGCTGGCCTCGCTGACCACCCGCCCCGAGTACGTGCTGACCGACGGCTTCGGGGTGGACGGCCTGGACGTGCCGGGGCTGGCCGTCTGGAAGGGCGACCGGGTGGCCGCCTGCGTGGCCGCGGCGAGCGTGCTCGCCAAGGTCACCCGGGACCGGATCATGGTCGAGCTGGACGGGTCCTTCCCCGGCTACGGGTTCGCCGAGCACAAGGGTTACATCACGCCGGAGCACAGCGCGGCGCTGCGCGAGCGCGGGCCGTGCCGCGAGCACCGGTTCTCGTACGTCAACGTGGCCGCCGTCTCCGGGCGCGACGGCCGCCCACCACGGTCGCGTCGACCGGTGGGCGCAAGCCCGGACGAGCCGATGGAGCGCTTCGGCGCGTCAGGGGGTACCGTCGGCGTGGCGTTGGGCGAGCAGCCTCGGCCTCCGGCGCCGGTGGGGGAAGATGTGGTCATGGAAGGCGGAGTGCGATGAGCGCGGAAGATCTCGAGAAGTACGAGACCGAGATGGAGCTGCAGCTCTACCGGGAGTACCGCGACATTGTCCGCCAGTTCTCCTACGTGGTGGAGACGGAACGCCGTTTCTACCTCGCCAACCAGGTCGATCTGCACGTGCGGAACTCGGACGGCGAGGTCTACTTCGAGGTCGAGATGCACGACGCCTGGGTGTGGGACATGTACCGCCCCGCGCGGTTCGTGAAGAATGTCCGGGTGATGACGTTCAAGGACGTCAACGTCGAGGAGCTGGAGAAGCCCGACATCTCGCTGCCCGCCGACTCCGGCTTCGGCGGCTGATCCACCGCGCGCCCGGCGGCCCCGGTCGCCGGGTGGTCGTCGGCGCCCCCCGCCCGCCGCGACCCGGTCTGTCGGTTCCCGCTGGCCTCCAGATCCGCCGCGGCCCGCCAGGTCACTCCGGGACGACCGCCACCTCGACCCGCTGGACCAGGTTGTTGGCGAAGCCGCCCCGGTTCCACGGCTGCTCCATCGGCTGGGTCCGCCCGGCGGCGTCGGTGGCCCGTGCGGCGAGGACGTGCCGCCCCGGCTGCGCGTCCCACTCGTACCGCCACCGCCGCCAGGCGAACTCGCCGCCGGTCGGCTCGTCCAGCGTGGCCGGCGCCCAGGTCGCTCCGCCGTCGGTGGTCACCTCCACCGCCACCACCGGCGCGTGCCCCGACCAGGCGCGACCGTCCAGGGTGCACGGTCCGGGCCGGAGCACCCGGGTGCGGGACATGAAGTCCGGGAAGCCGGGCGGCCGGGCCAGCGCGCGCGGCTCGATCCGGGTCACCGGCACGCCCGGGTCGTCGGCGTCCTGCCGGAGCCGGTAGGCCACCGCGTTCTGGTAGCCCTCGAACGGCTGGGTCAGGACGCTGATCGAACGCAGCCACTTGACGTGCGCCATCCCGTACCAGCCGGGCACGATCAGCCGTAGCGGCGCGCCGTGCTGCGGCAGCAGGGGAGCGCCGTTCATCTCGTACGCCAGCAGCACCTCCTCCCGCAGCGCCTCGGCGACCGGCAGCGCGCGCTGGTAGTCCTGCTCGACGCCGCGCTCGACGCCGTGGTCGGCACCGGTGAAGACCACGTCCACGGCGTCCGCGCCGACGCCCGCCTCGCGCAGCAGCGGCGCCAGCGGCGTGCCGGTCCACTCCGCGTTGCCGACCGCCTCGACCAGCCACGGCTGGCTCACCGGCCGGGGGTGCAGCAGCGCCCGCCCGTTGCCCGCGCACTCCAGCGTCACCCGGTGGGTGACCCGGGGCCGCTCCCGCAGCTCGGCCAGGCCGAGGGTGAGCGGACGGTCCACCGCGCCGTCGACCCGCAGCGCGTGGCTGCCCGGGTCGAGGTCGGGAATGTCGTAGTGGATGAGCAGGTAGTGCAGGCCGGCCGGGGTCACGTCGTAGCGGAGCGCCTCCAGCGGGATGCCGTGGTTGCGGGCCGCCAGTTGCAGCTCCTCGGCGCTGATCGCCTCGCCCGGCTCGGCCAGCCGGGACGGCCGGCTCACCTCGTCCACAGTGGTCATGGTGGCCTCCCCGGTCCGTGACGGCGGCGCCCCGCCGTACCCGGACCAGCCTAGAACCTCCGCCGGGCGGCGGCTCGGCCGGCGGGGATCGGGCGCACGTGTCAGGGCAGGCGGTCGTACCCGACGAACTCGAACATCGTCACCCCCGGCGGCAGCGGTCGGGACTCGCCGCGGAAGCGGTGCACGCCCACGCCGACCCCGTCCGCCGGGCTGCTCACCGACACCGGCACGAAGCCCTCTTCGGCGAACCAGTCGCAGATCGTCGGCACCAGGTCGGGCTCGCGCCGGTGCCGGGTCCAGAACACCGTCCCGCCGGTGGCGCAGAGCGCCGCGCAGTGCCGCACGGTGCGCCGGATGTCCGCCTCGGCGACGTTGCCGAACACCCCGCAGACCAGCACCAGGTCCGCCGGTGCCAGATCGGCGTACGCGTCGGTGCGGGCGGCGTCCCCGACCACCACCTCCACCCCGGTCAGGCCGACGGCAGCGGCGGACGCCCGGGCCACCTCGGCGTTGCGCGGGTCCAACTCGACCAGCCGGGCGGTCACGTCGTCCCGACGCGGGTGGGCGGCCAGCACGGGGATCAGGTCCCGGCCCTGGCCGGCGCAGAGGCTCACCGCCCGCAGGGGCCCGGGACGGGCACTGTCGAGCGCCTCTCCGATCCGCGCCCGCAGTTCGGCCAGCCGGCGGGACAGCGGCGACCCCGGCTCGTCGTAGTCCTCGTGCCAGGCGTACCAGTCCTTTGTCACCGGCCCAGCGTAGGGGCGGGTCACCCGGCCGACACATAGCAGATCATCCCTCGGAACGGTGGCTGTCCACAGCGGGCCTCGCCGTCCACAGCCCGGCTCCGACGGGCGGCGGATCCGGCCGCCCCGGGGCAGCCTGCATCCCATGCGACCTGCCTCGACCCGCGCCGTCGCCGCGCTCTGCGCCGCCCTGCTGACCGCGGGACCGGCGCTGCCCAGCCCGGCCCGTTCGCCGGCCACCCGACCGGCGCGGCCCGCCGCCACGCCGCCGGTCGCCACGCCGCCCGTGCTCACCTCTGGCAGTCAGGTGACCGGGCGGACGGCGCCGCACTCGCCCGTGCCGGATCTGCCGGCGGCCCCGCCGGCCGTGGTGGATCCGGTGACCGCGCCGGCAGTGCTGAAACGTCTGGTGACCGCGCATGCCGTGCTGGATCCCGTGGCGGTGCCGGCCGTGGCGAACCTTCCGGTGGCTCCGCCGGCCGTGGCGGCTCTTCGGGTGGCCGCGCCGGCCGCCGGTGCCGTCCGGGCGGGATTCCGGTGGCCGCTGGACGGCACCCCGCACCTGGTGCGCCGCTTCGATCCGCCGGCGGGGCCGTGGTTGCCCGGTCACCGCGGGGTCGACCTGGCCGCCGCCCCCGGCGCGACGGTGCGGGCCGCCGGGCCGGGCACGGTGCTCTTCGCCGGGCTGGTCGCGGGCCGCCCGGTGGTCACCGTCGGGCACGCCGGCGGCCTGCGGACCACCCACGAGCCGGTCCAACCGGCGATCGCCCCCGGCACCCCGGTCGCGGCCGGCACCCCGTTGGGCGTCCTGCTGCCGGGGCACGCCGGCTGCCCGGCACCGGCCTGCCTGCACTGGGGACTGCGCCGTGGCCGGGAGTACCTCGACCCGCTGGCGCTGCTCGGGCTGGGGAAGGTTCGGCTGCTGCCGCTGGCGGGCGGCGCCGGCGGCCAGTCGTGACTATGTGGCCGGCCGGCGGGTCAGCGCTGGGCGAGCAGCGGGGGCAGCCGCACCGAGAGCCGCTCGTACTCGTCGGCGGTGTTGTAGACCTGCCCGCAGAGCCGCAGCCAGCCGCGCCCGTCCCAGGCCATGACCGCCACCTCGGTGGCGAGCCGCTCGGCGATCCGGGCACGGAGCGCCCGGGCCTCGTCGATGGTGGTGGCCATACCCGGCGGCAGCGGCACGATCCGCATGGCGATCCCCGGTCCGCCGGGGTCCGGCAGGTTGGCCGGGGCCACCCCGAGCGCGTCCCCCAGCACCCGCTGGCCGTACGCGACGAGCGCGGCGTTGTGCGCGCGTACCCGGTCGACGCCGAGGGTGCGCAGCGTGTACAGGCCGGCCGGCGCCGCCAGCCAGGCGGTGTAGTCCTGCGTCGCCTGCCACTCGATCCGCTGCGGGAACCCGGTCTCCTGCTCCCAGGAGACCACCAGCGGCTCGATCCGCTCCCGCCACGGCGGGGCCACCACGAGCACCGCGGTGCCGCGGGGCGCGTACCCCCACTTGTGCAGGTTGCCCACCCAGAAGTCGGCGCCGATGCTCTCCACCGGGGTGGGCAGCATGCCCGGGGCGTGCGCGGCGTCGACCAGCACCGGCACCCCGTGCTCGCGGGCCACCCCGACGATCGCGGCGACCGGGAAGAGCCGGGCGGTGGCCGAGGTGAGCTGGTCGACCACGAGCAGCCTGGTCCGGCCGGGGCGCAGCCCGGCCCGGATCGTCTCGACGACCTCCTCGTCGGTGGCGGCCAACGGCACCCGCACCGTTCGGGTCACCGCCCCGGTACGGCGGCACTCGCGCCGGATGGACAGGTCGACCGCGCCGTAGCCGTGGTCGGTGGTGAGCACCTCGTCGTCCGGGCGCAGGCCGAGCGACTGGAGAACCACCGCCACCCCGGTGGTGGCGTTCGCGACCAGCGCCGTGCCGTCCGGGTCCGCCCCGAGGGCGGCGGCCAGGTGCCGGCGGGTGTGGGTGACCCGGTCGACCAGCCCCTGGGTGAAGAAGCGCAGCGGGTTGGCTTCCATCTCGTCGCGCAGCCGCTGCTGGGCCCGCTGCACGCCGATCGGCACCGCGCCGAACGAGCCGTGGTTGAGGTGGCTGACCGCCGGGTCGAGGGAGAAGAGCAGGCGGGCGCCCGCGATCGGTTCGGGCGGCTGCGGGACGCTCACCGGATGATCGTAACCGCTGGTCGATCTTCCACCGCCGGGTTCGTCGGCGCCGCCGCGGGGTCTGTTCGGCGAGCCGGAGGGGATTCTCGCGGCGACCGGGGGTCGGCCTCGTCGTTCGGCCGGCACCGTCGACGAGGGTCGTCCGGCCGGGCGTCAGGCGCGCGGGTGGGCCTGCCGGTACGCCGCCCGTAGCCGCTCCACCGAGACGTGCGTGTAGATCTGGGTGCTCGCCAGCGACGAGTGGCCGAGCAGTTCCTGCACCGCGCGCAGGTCCGCACCACCCTCCAGCAGGTGGGTCGCCGCCGAGTGGCGCAGTCCGTGCGGGCTGATCCGGGGCAGGCCGGCCGCCTCGGCGTAGCCGCCGACGATCCGGCGGGCGGTGGTGGGGTTGAGCCGGCCGCCCTTGGCACCCAGGAACAGGGCGTCCCGGGAGCGCGGCGTCGCCAGCACCCGGCGGCCCCGGCGCAGCCACTCGTCGAGCGCCCGGTGCGCCGGTGCCCCGTACGGCACCGCCCGCTCCCGGCCGCCCTTGCCGAGCACCCGAACCACCCGCCGGCCGTGGTCCACGTCGGCGGCGTCCAGCCCGCACGCCTCGCTGATCCGGACCCCGGTGCCGTAGAGCAGTTCGAGCAGCGCCCGGTCGCGCAGCAGCACCGCCTCGGCGGTCGGGTCCACCGGTGGTTCGCCCCCGCCGGGGTAGGGGTCGCTGTCCTCGTCCGGTGTCCTCCCGGGCCGGTCGCCATCGCCCGCTCGGTGGCCGGCGGTGTCGGGCGGCATCGGCCGGGGTGGCGTGCCGGTGGCGGGCGGCGCCCCGGCGGCGGGCGGTGCCGGCCGGGCCGGCGCGCCGGGCGCCTCCACCAGGGCGGCCGCCTGGTCGGCGCGGAGCACGGTGGGCAGTTCGCGCTGCGCCCGCGGGCTGGCCAGGGCGGCCGCCACGTCGGTGGGGAGCAGGCCGGACCGGTGGGCCCAGGCGCTGAACGTACGCGCCGCGGCCGCCCGCCGGGCCAGTGACGCGCGCGCGGCGCCCATGGTGCGTTGCTTCGCCAGCCAGCTGCGCAACACCGCCAGGTCGACCTCGGCCAGCTCGGCGCAGCCCATCCGGCGCGCGTGGTCGAGCAGCGACACCAGGTCGGCGACGTACGCCCGCACGGTGTGGGCGGAGCGGTTGCGCACCCCGGCCAGGTGGCCCGCGAAGTCGTCCACCGCCTCGCGCATCCCCGCCGGCAGCGCCTCGTGCGTCGCCCGGGTGCCGTGCGCCTCGCGGCTCATCCCGGCCACCCGACCACCGGGCCGGTGGCCGGTTCGGCGGGCGTCATCGCCCCGGTCACCGGCCAGTTCTCGTTGTCGCGCCGCACCGTCCCACCATACGGTCGACGCACGGTGCCGGCCGAGTACCAGACCGGGTGCCCGGCCTCGCCGACCCCGCAACGGGGTGCGCGGCGGGATTCCGCCGACTGTCCACTCCCGCCAGTGATGGATTCCGGCCGCCGGGACGAGCAGACTGTCATATCAACGGGGCGCGATGAGCCCAGGTCGGCTCCGCCCGTGCGACCGGCCGAGCTCGACGAAGGGGGACCGGCCATGGGGGTGGAAGTCGTCCTCTACCGGGTGATCGGTGTCGGCCCCGGCCGGCGTCGCCTGTCGTACGTGCCGGCCGAGGTGCTGCCCGACCCGGACGACGTGCTGCTGGACCTGATCAGACGGGTCCGGGGCAATGGCCGCACGCCGCTGCTCGACCGGGTGGACCCGGTGGGTGAGCTGCTGATCCCCGCCGAGCAGGCGCCGCAACTCCTCGCCGAACTATGCTGCCTGACCGAATTGGCCCGGACCATCCCGGAACTGACCCACGTACGCCGGTTGGACCGGCTGGCCCGGCGGTGCCGGCAGGACCGGGACATGGAGATCCGGTTCGAGGGCGACTGACCCCGGGCGCTGCTCGGGAGAGGGCGGCCGGGCTCACGATCCAGTTCTCACCGGTTCGGGCCGCTCGCCGCTCGCTTGCCCGCCGGCGTGGCGAGGCGGTATCCGTCGTCGCGGCGGACCACCAGCGCGAGTTCCTCCAGCATGGACAGTTTTCGCAGCGCGGTGCGCACGTCGACGCCGGCCCGCGCGGCCAGCGCGTCCACCCCCACCGTGCCCCGCCGGGGGAGCGCCTCGACGACCGACCGCGCCTCGTCGTCGAGCAGGTCGGCCGGCCGCTGCGGACCGCGCGCGACGGGCGCCAGCTCGCCGATCGGCCCCACCTCCTCCAGCACCTGCGCCACCCCGGTCACCACCCGGGCCTTCGGGTCCTCCCGAAGAAGTTCGTGCGCGCCGACGGACATCGCCGAGGTGACCGGCCCGGGCACGACCATCCCGGGCTTGCCCAGGGCGATCGCGCGGTGGGTGGTCTGGGTCGCACCGCTGCGGGCCGCGGCCTCCACCAGCACGGTGCCGAGCGTGGCTGCGGCGATCATCCGGTTGCGGATCAGGAACCGTGGCCGCAGCGGCTCGGCCCCGGGCATCCACTCGCTGATCAGCAGCCCGGTGTCGGCGATCCGGTCGAACAGCGCGGCGTTGCCCATCGGGTAGGGGCGGTCCACGCCGCAGGCGAGGACGGCGACCGTGACGCCACCGGCGTTGAGGGCGCCCCGGTGGGCCGCCGCGTCGATGCCGAAGGCGCCGCCGGAGACCATCGTCCAGCCCCGGTCCGCAAGCCCGTAGCCGAGCTCCGCCTTGATCGTCGGGTCGCCCGGCGCGACGTCCCCACGCTGGTCGTCTGGGGCGACCGGGACCTCGTTCTCCCCGCCGCCCACCTGGACGCCGCGCGGGAGCGGTTCCCCCGGGCCCGCACCCACCTGTTCTCCGACTGCGGGCACATGCCGCAGATCGAGCGTGCCGAGGAGTTCCAGCGGCTGCTGGTGGACTTCTGGGTTGACGCCGGCGACGCGACCGACCGGCCCGTCCCGACCGGGGCCGGCTGAGCCGGCAGGGGCGGGGGCGCCACCGGCCTTCCCCCTGGCGCACTTCTTCTGGCCCGTGATCGTCTATTGCTGATCAGGGCGGAAAGGCTTGCCCGCGCCTACTGAGCATCAGACGATCTTGGAGGGTGCCCGCCGCCTGCCCCGATCTCGCCCTCGATCCCCGCCGCCGTGGACGTTGGCGGGCCGGGCGGGGCCCCCGGCCACCGGCCCGGCGGCGGCTGGCCGGGACCCGACCGGACGGAAGGCCTGGCCGGGGGGCGAATGGCGCCCGCGCGACCGGTCGCATACGGTGCCGGACGTGGACGGACGACGGAGTTCTGCCGAAGATCAGGAGCCCCGCTGGTATCCCGGTGAACGCGAGCGCGGCTACGGCGAAGCGGACTGGCGTGGGGCGGCCGAGCCCCGGTACCGGGACGACGAGTTCCGGCCGCCGGAGCAGCGCGGCGCCGACCCCACCCGCTACGCCGACCCCGCCGCCCGCCACGGCGACCCCGGTCGCTTCGGCGTCGACCCGGACACCGGTCGCTTCGCTGCGGACGCGGACACGGGTCGCTTCGGGGCGGAGCCGGACTCTGGGCGGCTCGCCGCGGTCGACCCCGGTCAAGGGCGCTTCGGCGCGGGCGACGCCGACGCCGGCCGGTTCGGTGCGGGCACGGTGGGTGAGTCGGGGCGGTTCGCCGCGGTCGACCCGATCGAGGACGCGCGGGCCGAGACCGACGGATACCGGCCGGCGCGCTCGCGCCGGGCGGAACCGGACCCGGTGGAGACCTCCGGTGAGCTGCCCGGCGACCGGGCGGGGCGGCGGGCCGGCCGGGAGCCGCGGGACGTCGCTACGCCCGCCGCCGAGGCGTTGGCCGGCGCCCCCGCCGACCCGACGCGGCCCGCGCCGCTGGCCGGATACCCGATCGTGGAGTCCGCCCGGGTGAGTGATCCGGTGCGCCAGGTGGAGGCACCCGGACGGGCGGCCGAGCCGGCGCCCCCGGTGCAGTTGGCCACGCCGGCCGCGGAACCGCCGCACCCGCTGGAGATGCCGACCGGCCCGATGCCGCCGGTCGGTCCGCGCGGCGAGCCGCCGGCGTACCCACCGGTGGCCGGCCCGGGTGTGCCGGTCGGCGACGGCGTCTACCGGACCCGGCGGCCGGCGCTGGCCGCGCTCTTCGCGGTGCTGGTGGCGGTCTTCGAGATCCCCGCCCTGCGGGTGCTGCTCACCGGCGTGACGGGCGACCCGGTGTCGGCCGCCGACGTGGTCGTCGGCACCTTCCTGGTCTGCGGCCTGCCAATCTTCGCGGTCGGCCTGTACGGGCTGCGGACCGGCGGGTTGTCGCTGGCGGACGGGGGCCGGGGCTGGCTGCGCCCGCCGACGGCCTACCTGACCGTCGGCCTGGTGCTCTTCGTCGCCGCCGCGCTCGCCGCCAACTGACAGCAAAACGCTCGCCGCCAACTCACAGCCGGCTGCCAGCGGTGCTCACCGCCGCCCGGGCCGGCACCCGCCGCCCGGGCCGGCACCCGCCGCCCGGGCCGGCACCCGCCGCCCGGGCCGGCACCCGCCGCCCGGGCGTCCGGTCTCGTGGCGGAGATCGACACCGTGGGCGGCGGCGGGTGCCGCGCGCACCCGGGGGTCGGCGGACGGGGGAGGGGCGTACACTGGTCGACTGGCGACCGCCTCGCGCGGTCGACCTCGCGCGCCCTCTCCACGAGCCGTCGTGGGGCGACGGCCTCCCTGGTCCCGATCTTGGTCGGGCCCGTCATGGCCGGCGACCGGGCGCCAGGACGCCCGGCCGCCGGCCGGGCGGGACAACCAGGGACGCAAGGAGTACCCCACCATGGCCGTCGTGACCATGCGTCAGCTGCTGGAGAGCGGTGTCCACTTCGGGCACCAGACCCGGCGCTGGAACCCGAAGATGAAGCGCTTCATCTTCACCGAGCGCAACGGTATCTACATCATCGACCTGCGCCAGACGCTCGACTACATCGAGAAGGCGTACGACTTCGTGCGCGGCACCGTCGCCGAGGGCGGCAGCATCCTCTTCGTCGGCACCAAGAAGCAGGCCCAGGAGGCGATCGCCGAGCAGGCGACCCGGGTCGGCCAGCCGTACGTCAACCACCGCTGGCTCGGTGGCATGCTGACCAACTTCCAGACCGTGTACAAGCGGCTGCAGCGGATGAAGGAGCTGGAGGCCCTGGGTGACCTGAGCGGCACCGCCGCCGGTTACACCAAGAAGGAGACCCTGCAGCTCTCCCGCGAGAAGGAGAAGCTGTCCCGCACCCTCGGTGGCCTGCGGGACATGCAGAAGCTCCCGGCCGCGATCTGGGTGGTCGACACCAAGAAGGAGCACATCGCCGTCGACGAGGCCCGCAAGCTGGGCATCCCGGTGATCGCCGTGCTCGACACCAACTGCGACCCGGACGAGGTCGACTTCCCGATCCCGGGCAACGACGACGCGATCCGCTCGGCCGAGCTGCTGACCAAGGTCGTCGCCGCCGCCGTCGCCGACGGCCTGATCGCCCGTTCCGGCCGCCGCCGGGGCGCCGACGAGAAGCCGGAGCCGGGCGTGGCCTCCGACGAGCCGCTGGCCGAGTGGGAGCGCGAGCTGCTCGAGGAGCCGAAGAAGGCCGAGGAGCAGCCGGAGCAGCCCGCCGGGCAGCCGGCCACCGCCGCCGCGGAGTGAGGCGTACCGTCGCTGCCCCGCCGTCCGTTTCGACGTATGGCGGGGCAGCGGCGGGCCCGCCGGGCACATCCGGCCCGGATCCGGGTAACCGGCATCTCTGACCATCCACACGCCGTCTCAACACCGAAGAGAGAGCCATGTCCCAATTCACCGCCGCGGACGTCAAGAAGCTCCGCGACCTCACCGGCGCCGGCATGATGGACAGCAAGAAGGCGCTGACCGAGGCCGAGGGCGACTTCGACAAGGCCATCGAGATCCTGCGGGTCAAGGGCGCCAAGGACGTCGGCAAGCGGGCCGGTCGTACGGCCGCCAACGGTCTGATCGCGCACTCCGGCAAGGCGCTGCTCGAGGTCAACTGCGAGACCGACTTCGTCGCCAAGACCGACGCCTTCATCTCGCTGGCCCAGCAGCTGGTCGAGCACGGCGAGCGCAGCGGCGTCAGCAACGCCGAGGAGCTGCTGGCGAGCGAGCTGGACGGCAAGAGCGTCGCCGACCTGATCCAGGAGCAGTCCGCCAAGATCGGCGAGAAGCTGGTGCTCAACCGGTTCGCCAAGGTCGAGGGCACCACCGCCGTCTACCTGCACCGCAAGAGCCAGGACCTGCCGCCGGCCGTCGGCGTGCTGGTCGAGTACACCACCGCCGCGGCGAGCGCCGGCCGGTCGACCCCGGACGACGAGGCGTCGGACTCGGACGCCCGCGCGGTCGCCATGCAGATCGCGGCGATGCGGCCGAAGTACCTCACCCGCGACGAGGTGCCGGCCGACGTCGTCGAGTCCGAGCGGCGCATCGCCGAGCAGACCGCCCGCGAGGAGAACAAGCCCGAGGCGGCGCTGCCGAAGATCGTCGAGGGTCGGGTGAACGCCTTCTTCAAGGACTACGTCCTGATCGAGCAGGCGTCGGTCGCCGACAACAAGAAGACGGTGAAGCAGATGCTGGCCGAGGCCGGTATCGAGGTCACCCGCTTCGTGCGGTTCGAGGTCGGCCAGGCCTGAGCCGCCTGATCGGGCGCGACCGCGCCCGTGGGCAGGAACGTCGACGAGGAGGCCGCCGGTGTACGTGACAGGCACCGCGGCCTCCTTGTCACATAGGGTCGGCAGCGGCAGTTTCGCGGTATGCGGCGCGCGGGGCGCGCGCGTGGGAGAGGGCGGGGCGGATGACGCAGGTTGTGAGTGACCGGACGCTGGCGGCGGACGACCCGACGGCGCCGCCCCCCGGCCGGGCCCGGCGGGTGGTGCTGAAGCTCTCCGGCGAGGTGTTCGGTGGCGGCGCCGTCGGCGTGGACCCGGACGTCGTGCAGGCCGTCGCCCGGCAGATCGCCACCGTGGCCCGCCGCGGTGTGCAGGTCGCCGTGGTGGTCGGCGGCGGCAACTTCTTCCGCGGCGCCGAGTTGCAGAAGCGCGGCATGGACCGCGCCCGGGCCGACTACATGGGCATGCTCGGCACGGTGATGAACTGCCTCGCGCTGCAGGACTTCCTTGAGAAGGAGGGCATCGAGACCCGCGTGCAGAGCGCGATCACGATGGCCCAGGTCGCCGAGCCGTACATCCCGCTGCGCGCCATCCGGCACCTGGAGAAGGGCCGCGTGGTGATCTTCGGCGCGGGCGCCGGCATGCCGTACTTCTCCACCGACACGGTGGCCGCGCAGCGCGCGCTGGAGATCCGTGCCGACGTGGTGCTGATGAGCAAGAACGGCGTGGACGGGGTCTACACCGCCGACCCGCGGATCGACCCGACCGCCAGCAAGTTCGACTCGATCACCTTCTCCGAGGTGCTGCAGCGCAACCTCCGGGTCGCCGACGCCGCCGCGTTCAGCCTCTGCATGGAGAACGGCCTGCCGATGCTGGTCTTCGGCGCGCAGGGCGACGACACCATCATCCGTGCCGTGGCGGGCGAGAAGATCGGCACCCTGATCACCGCCTGAGCGGGCGCCGCGGCCCACCGACGGTCCTCCGACACACAGCACAGCCCACGACGAGCACAGAAGGAGGCGAGGAGACCGGTGATCGACGACACCCTCCTCGAGGCCGAGGAGAAGATGGAGCGTGCGGTCGAGCACGCCAAGGAGGAGTTCGGGGCCATCCGCACGGGCCGCGCCACTCCGGCGATGTTCTCCAAGGTCATCATCGACTACTACGGAACGCCGACGCCGCTGACCCAGATGGCGTCCGTGGCCATCCCCGAGCCGCGGATGGCCATCATCAAGCCGTACGACAACTCGCAGATCAACGCCATGGAGAAGGCGATCCGCGACTCCGACCTCGGGGTGAACCCGAACAACGAGGGCAACCAGCTGCGCATCCTGCTCCCCCAGATGACCGAGGAGCGCCGCCGCGACATGATCAAGGTGGCCCGGCACAAGGGTGAGGAGGCCAAGGTGGCGATCCGCAACATCCGCCGCCGCGGCAAGGAGGAACTCGACCGGCTCGTCAAGGACGGCGAGGTCGGCGAGGACGAGGGTCGCCGGGCCGAGAAGGAGCTGGACGACCTGACCCAGCGCTACGTGGCCAACGTCGACGAGCTGGTCAAGCACAAGGAGACCGAGCTGCTCGAAGTCTGAGCCGTACGTCGTCACGCGAGGCCCGCCCCCCGGCCCGGGGAGCGGGCCTCGTGCCGATCCGGCGGCCGGCGCGGACGCGTACGCGCACCGGCCGGGCCCGGTCGACAGGGCGCCGGGCCGGGCCGGACCGCAGGCGGGTCATCGTCCGCCGTGCCGGGGTGACGGGTGCAGTAGGCTCGGCAGGATTCCCGGCCACCTCGCGGTGAACGACGGGGATCGACCGGTCGACGGGCCGGTCAACCGGAGGAACAGTCGCGCCTGTAGGGGATGGTTGTGCTCTTGCGTCATCTGGTGGATCTCGAGCCGGCTCCGCTCGGTGCGTGATGTCCCACCTCGACCCCTACGGCAGTGAGCCGCGTGGCTGGGACCGGCCGGACCGTCCGACCGCCCTGCCCTGGCCGGAGCCGGACATCGAACCGGGCCCGTGGGCCCGCCACCCCGCCCCGGACCGGTACGCCGAGCCGCGCGGGCTGAACCGCCCACCCGCCGACCCGTACCCCGGCGTCGACGGGTACCCCGGCCAGCCGTACGACGAGCGGCCGGCGGGAACGAACGGTCACCGCGACCACGACGACTACCCGACCGCCCAGCTGGAACCGGTCCGCGCGGACCGCGACCCGGCACCCGGACCGGAGCCCGAGGCGGAGCCGCCGCGCGGCCGACGGCAGCCGGGACGGCGCCGGGCCAGCGCCAGCCGGCCGCCGTCCCAGCCGAGCCGGGCCGGGCGCAACCTGCCGGCCGCCATCGCGGTCGGCCTCGGCCTCGGCGTCGGCGCCATCGTGCTGCCGCTCTTCCTCTTCCGGCCCGCCTTCCTGGTGGTGGTCGCCGCCGCGGTCGGCATCGGCAGCTGGGAGATGGCCCGGGCGGTACGCCGCAGCGGGGCCCACCCGCCGCTGGTGCCGCTGATCGCCGGCGGGGTGCTCACCGTCGGGCTGGCCTGGTTCGCCGGCCCCGACGCGCTCAGTCTCGGCCTGCTGGTCACCGTGCTCGGCACGATGGTCTGGCGGCTGGGCGACGGTCCCGGCGGCTACCAGCGCGACCTCACCGCGGCCACCCTGATCGCGGTCTACGTGCCGTTCCTCGGTGGGTTCGCCGCGCTGCTGGCGGCGGTGCCGGACGACGGCCACCTGCGGGTGCTGGCCACCCTGGTCGCGGTGGTGCTCTCCGACACCGGCGGGTACGCGGCCGGGGTCGCCTTCGGCAAGCACCCGATGGCGCCCACGATCAGCCCGAAGAAGTCCTGGGAGGGCTTCGCCGGCTCGGTCAGCGCGGCGGCCCTCGGCAGCGCCCTGCTGCTCTGGCTGCTCTTCGACGTCGCGCCGTGGTGGGGCGCGCTCTTCGGCCTGGCGGTCTCGGTCGCGGCGGTCCTCGGCGACCTCGCCGAATCCATGATCAAGCGGGACCTGGGCATCAAGGACATGAGCAACCTGCTGCCCGGCCACGGCGGGCTGATGGACCGGCTCGACTCGATCCTGTTCGCCCTGCCGACCGCGTACCTGCTGCTGGCGGTCTTCGCGCCGATGGTGGGCTGAGGCATGGATCACGTCCGGGCGTCGGGGTCCTCCGCGAGGCCAGGGTCGATTCGGCACCTCCGGACAGGTGCGTCCGCCTTTCGGCGTGACAGACTGGACGCGCCATGACGAGCCTGCCCCTGATCCCCGTGGACCCCGACGCCCCCGGCGCGCGCCGGGCGACCATGCCACCCCGCCACCTCGCCGACCTCGACCTCGCCGGCCGCCGCGCGCTGGTCACCGAGCTGGGTGAGCCGGCGTTCCGCGCCAAGCAGGTCTCCACCCACTACTTCGGCCGGCTGGTCCGCGACCCGGCGCAGATGACCGACCTGCCGGCCGCCACCCGGGAACGGCTGGCCGACCGGCTGCTGCCCCGGCTGCTCACCCCGGTGCGCGAGCTGGCCTGCGACGACGGCGCGACCCGCAAGGCGCTCTGGCGGCTGCACGACGGCTCGCTGGTGGAGAGCGTGCTGATGGGCTACCCGGACCGGGTCACCGTCTGCATCTCCAGTCAGGCCGGCTGCGGCATGGCCTGCCCGTTCTGCGCCACCGGCCAGGCCGGGCTGACCCGCAACCTCTCCACCGCCGAGATCGTCGACCAGGCGGTCTACCTGGCCGGGGTGGCCGCCTCCGGGGCGGTGGCCGGGTCGCCGCCGCGGCTGTCGCACGTGGTCTTCATGGGCATGGGCGAGCCGCTGGCCAACTACAACCGGGTGGTCGCGGCGATCCGCCGGTTGATCGCCCCGGCGCCCGAGGGGCTCGGGCTGTCCCAGCGGCACATCACCGTTTCCACGGTCGGGCTGGTTCCGGCCATCCGCCGACTGGCCAGCGAAGACCTCTCAGTGACCCTTGCGCTGTCGTTGCACGCCCCCGATGATGATCTGCGCGACGAACTCGTGCCGGTAAACCAGCGCTGGAAGGTAGCCGAGGTGCTGGACGCAGCGTGGGACTACGCCGCCCGGACGGGGCGTCGCGTGTCGATTGAGTACGCGATGATCAAGAACGTGAACGACCAGCCGTGGCGAGCGGACCTGCTCGGCCGGCTGCTGGCCGGCAAGCTGGCCCACGTGAACCTGATCCCGCTCAACCCGACTCCGGGCAGCCGCTGGGACGCCAGCCCGAAGCCGGTCGAGCGGGAGTTCGTCCGGCGGTTGCGCGACGCCGGGGTGTCCACCACGGTGCGGGACACCCGGGGGCGTGAGATCGACGGAGCGTGTGGGCAGCTGGCCGCCACCGAGGACAGGGACACCGACCGGACCACGGAGACGACGGCGTGACCGGCCGTAGCGAACGAGACCAGGAGACATAGTGGCGAGTCAGGGTCAGCGTTTCCGGCGTAAGGCGCTCCGCCGGGGATACAAGGTCGACGAGGTGGACGCCTTCCTCGACCGGGTCGAGGCGACACTCGCCGGTCAGCCGGTCGGCGCCCCGGTGGCCTCGCAGGAGGTCCACGACGTCGTCTTCCGGGTCCGGTTCAACGGCTACGACGAGTGGCAGGTCGACCTGCACCTGGACCGGGTGGAGCGGCAGCTCGCCGAGCTGGAGGAGCGCGGTGGCGCGGGTGGCCGCGGCGGCGACCCCCGGATGGGCGACCGGCTCGGCCCGCCCGACCGGATGGGCCCGCCGATGCGTGACGACCGCGGCATGTCCCCGGTCCCGCAGCCGCTGCCGCCCCGGCCGATGCCGGCGCAGGCCGGTCCGCCGCCGGCTGACCGCTACGGCCGCTACGACGAGCCGACCGGCGCCTTCACCGGTGGCTACGACGCCCCGCGCGGGGGCTACGACGCACCGCGCGGCCCCGCCGGTCCCGGCCCGAACCCACCGATGGGCCCGATGGGGCACGGCGGCCCGCCGCCGCGCGGCCTGCCCGCCGGCCCGGGCGGTGGCTACGGCCCGGACGAGCAGCACTTCGACGGCTTCGAGGCCGGCCGGCGAGGGCGTACCGACATGACCGCCGAGATCCGGATGCCGGAGCGGGAGCGGGACATGCGCGGCCGCGGCCCCGCCGGTCCGCCACCGATGCCGCCGCAGCAGGGCTTCGGCGGCCCGCCGATGGCCGGCCCGCCGGCCGGTGGCCCGCCGATGGGTGGCCCGCCGATGGCTGGTCCGCCCGGCAGCGACCTCTACCGGGTCGACCAGATCCGCCGCAGCTTCCAGGTACGCCGGTTCGGCAGCGGCTACGACCCGGACCAGGTCGACCGGTTCTTCGAGAGCCTGCTCGGCGGGATGGCCGGGCGCAACCCGATGCCGGTCAACCCGAAGGACCTCGACACGCTGCGCTTCGGCCTGGTGCAGGGCGGCTACTTCGAGGCCGAGGTGGACGCCGCGCTCAAGGACGTGCAGGACATCCTCTTCGGCCGCTGACCAGGACGATCGGCCGCTGAGCACGACGACGAAGGGCCCGCTCCCCGGTGTGGGGGCGGGCCCTCGTGCGTGTCGCGGGGCGGTGCGGGCCGACGGCCGGCCTGGTCAGGAGCGCAGGCCGTTGCGCCGCAGCACCACGTCGCCGATGACGATGACCAGCAGCAGCGCGGCCAGGCCGACCAGCCAGATGTCCTCGACCCTGCCCTCGTGGTTGCCGCAGATCATCGCCAGCAGCACCAGCGCGGTCAGCACCGCGCCGATCCGCCCGGACTTGCGGTGCCCGGGCTTGTGCTGGTCTGGCGACGTTACCGGCTCGCTTCCTGCCACTGTCGGTCCTTCCCTCGCGATCGGATCTCTGGTTAGTCTGGCACGCCCCGTGCCGGGCCCGGCGCAGGGTCCGACCGGATGGGAGTCACCGCATGCCCGGCACCGACGATCGCGACCTGCTTAAGCGGGCCTACGAGGCGTGGGACGCGGAGGACTGGCCGGTCGCCGGGGAGGCGCTGGAGCGGCTCGTCCGGCGGCATCCGGACCATCCGCGGGCGGCGGTCTGGTGGTACGACGCGGCGCTGGCCTACAAGTTCCTGCGGAACTGGGCCAAGGCGTACGAGCTGGGGCGGGAGGCGGCCGCCCGGGCCGAGCGCGGGACGCAGGACCCGGCGTTCTGGAACCTGGGCATCGCCGCCACGATCATGGGGGACTGGGCCACGGCGCGGGACGCGTGGCAGGGCTTCGGCATCCCGGTGCCGGACGGCGAGGGAGAGATCGTCGAGGACTTCGGGGTGACTCCGGTCCGGTTGGATCCGGGCGGGCGCGCGGAGGTGGTGTGGGCCCGGCGGCTCTGCCCGACCCGCGCGCGGGTGCTCAACGTGCCCACCCCCGGCTCAGGGCGTCGGTTCGGGGAGATCGTGGTGCACGACGGCGCGCCGAACGGGGAACGGGTGG
This sequence comes from Micromonospora sp. LZ34, assembly GCF_052981855.1. Lineage (NCBI taxonomy): Bacteria > Bacillati > Actinomycetota > Actinomycetes > Micromonosporales > Micromonosporaceae > Micromonospora > Micromonospora sp. LZ34. The sequence goes on along the minus strand of NZ_JBRIQN010000006.1, from coordinate 18,011 downwards.
TCGACGGGCAGACCTTCTCCGTCTTCGACGAGCTGCTGCTCTGGCGGGGCTCGGAGCTGCCCACCACCACCGTGTCGATCACGGCGGCGAGCGTCGAGGACGTGCACGCGCTGGTGGCGCTCTTCGAGGAGCGGGAGTATGGCGCCGAGCCGTGGAGCAGCCACGAGATGATCTGCGCCTGCTGCAGCGAGGGCCAGGTCAACCAGGATCCGCGGCACGCCGTCACCGGGGAGCAGCGGATGAGCCTCGCCGCACCTCCGGACGAGGTGCCCGTGCTGCTGGAGACCTGGCGGGCCGGGGCGCCCGGCAGTCGCGGCTGGGCGGCGCTGCCGGCCGACTGAGCGGGGGCGCGCCGGCCCGATTGGGCGGGCGCCGGTCGATCGAGTGGGGTGGCGCCGGGCGGACCTCCGGGCCGAAGGGCGGTCAGGCCCGGGCGGAACGGCACTACCGGCGTCGCGGACCGGGGGCCACAGTCACTCCGGTAGCGTTTGGCGTACACCTTGATGGTCTGTTTGAGGGGGAAACTGCGGTGCGAGTGACCGGTACGGGGCACGCGAGCATGCGGATCGACACGGCCGCGGGCAGCATCCTGTGCGACCCGTGGGTCAATCCGGCCTACTTCGCCTCTTGGTTCCCATTCCCCGACAATTCCCAGCTCGACTGGGAGACCCTCGGCCAGGTCGACTACCTCTACGTCTCCCACCTGCACCGGGACCACTTCGACGCGAAGCACCTGCGGGACTTCGTGTCGAAGGACGCGACCGTGCTGCTCCCCGAGTTCCCCACCTCGGAGATGGAGGACGAGTTCCGGGAGCTGGGCTTCACCAAGTTCCTCAAGGCGCCGAACGAGCAGGTCGTGGAGCTGCCCGGCGGTTTGAAGATCATGATCCAGGCGCTCACAAGCCCGACCGACGGCCCGATCGGCGACTCCTCGCTCTGGGTCGAGTACGACGGGGTCCGGCTGCTGAACCAGAACGACGCCCGCCCCACCGACCTGAGCGTCTTCGCCGAACTGGGCCACGTGCACGCCCACCTGCTCCAGTTCTCCGGGGCGATCTGGTACCCGATGGTCTACGAGCTGCCCCAGGCCGCGAAGACCGCGTTCGGCAAGCAGAAGCGGGACCGGCAGTTCGACCGCACCTGGCGCTACATCGACGACCTGAAGGCCTCACACGTCTTCCCGATCGCCGGCCCGCCGTGCTTCCTCGACGACGAGCTGTGGCAGTTCAACGACATCTTCGGCGACGAGGGCAACATCTTCCCCGACCAGTCGGTCTTCCTGAGCGAGTACGCCAAGGTCGGCGGCACCAACGGCGTGGTGCTGCTGCCCGGCAGCGTCGCCGAGATCACCACCGACAGCTGCGAGACCACCCACCCGGTGCCGGTCCAGGAGTTCTTCGCGAACAAGGTCGCCCACCTGGAGGAGATGCGCGAGCGCAAGCGCCCGATCATCGAGGCCGAGAAGGCGTCCTGGCGGCACCCGGAGATCGACGTCCTCAAGGAGATGAAGCGGCGGGTCGAGCCGTTGCTGGACGAGTCGATCTACCTGGCCAAGGGGGTCGGCGGTCCGGTCCGCTTCGACCTGGTCGGCTACGACGGGGAGAGCGTCGAATCCATCGTGGTGGACTTCCCCGGCAAGCAGGTCCGGCCGTACGCGGACGAGAAGGTGCGGTACCGGTTCCGCACCGAGCGGGCGCTGATCGAGCAGCTGCTGCACAGCGGCGAGGTGGACTGGGTCAACTCGCTATTCCTCTCCTGCCGGTTCTCGGCGGCCCGGATCGGCCAGTACAACGAGTTCGTCTACGCGTTCTTCAAGTGCCTCTCGGAGGAGCGCCTCCAGTACGCCGAGGGCTGGTACGACGAGCACGAGCGGGCCGTCGACGCCGAGGACATCACCCTCGGCGACTGGGTGGTGCAGCGGCGCTGCCCACACCTGAAGGCGGACCTGAGCCGGTTCGGCATCATCGAGGGTGACCAGCTCACCTGCCAGCTGCACGGCTGGCGGTTCGACCTGGCCAGCGGCCGTTGCCTGACCAGCGTCGGCCACAAGGTCCGCGCGCGCCGGGTCGACGCCGAAGCTCCCGCCCCGGCCGGCGAAGCGCTCAGCTGACCCTCTCCTGCCGCAAACCCCACCCGCCCCGCCCCGACTTCGCGACCATCAGTGGTGGTGCCGCCCTGATCGCCCCGGACCGGGGCGGGACGGGCACCACCACCTTGATCGGTGGGAAAGGGCGGGTGGGGTGGCGTGACGGACGCCGAGGAAGCCGAGGAGTCGGGGTACCGGTACGCCCGTAACCGGGAGATGGCGCGGGACGCGTCCCGGGTGGAGGCGTTCAGCGACGCCGTCATCGCGATCGTGCTGACGCTGATGGCGGTCGAGCTGCTCCAGTTCGGCCCGGTGCGGGCGGACGGGAAGGCGCTGCCGGCCGCGCTCGCCCACTCGTGGCCGGCCTACCTGGCGTACGTGATCACCTTCGCGATCGTCGGCCAGGTCTGGCTGACCCACCACAACATGTGGCGGTACGTCGTCCGGGTCGACCAGATGCTGCTGGTGCTCAACCTGCTCCTGCTGCTCTTCGTCGCGGCGATCCCGTTCACCGCCGACCTGCTCGCCGACAACCTGCGCGGCACGGTGACCGACCAGCGGCTGACCGCTGGGCTCTATGTCGGCACCGTGCTGGGCGAGGCGCTCTTCTTCAACCTGAGCTGGTGGTGGGCCCGTCGCCGCCGGCTGTTGCACCCCGACATGGACCCGCGGCTGGCCCGGGCGGTCGCGCTGCGCTTCCTGCTCGGCCCGGTGCTCTACCTGATCGCGTTCGGCTTCGTCTTCGTCGACCCGGTCCTGAGCCTGTGCCTCTATCTCCTGCTGGTCGGCGTCTACCTCGTCCGCGGCCCCGGCGACCTCCCCTCCTCCGCCCGCTGACCCACCCGCCGTCATGATCAACGGGCGGGGGCGGGAGAGGGGGGCTAGGGGGTCAGGTCGGTGAGGATGCGGTGGGCGGCGTTGTGGCCGGCGGCGCCGATGACGCTGCCGGCCGGATGGCAGCCGGCGCTTCCGGCGTACACCCCGTCGACGCCGGTGGCGTACGGCATCCGGTCGGTGAACGACACGGTGTTGTCGACGTGGTGGATGTGCCCGCCGGTGATGCCGAAGTGCGCCTCGATGCCGGGCGGGGTCAGCGGCACCGCGTCGGCGATCAGGTCGCCGGTGCCGGGGGCGTACCGCTCGCAGATCGCGATCAGCTGCTCGACGTACCCGGGCAGCGCCTCGTCCCAGGTGGTGCCGGCCAGCTCGTAGGGGACCGACTGGACGAAGAGTGCCGAGGAGTGGTGGCCCTGCCCGTCCGAGAGCGACGGGTCGACGGTGGTGTGCAGGTACCACTCGATGGTCGGCTCCGCCGGCAGCCGGCCCGCCTGGACGTCCGCCCACATCGCGCGCAGCGCCGCCATCGGCGCCTCCCCGCCGCCGCCGAGCAGCGAGGCCGAGCCGGGCAGCAGGTGGATGGTCGAGCCGAACGGGCTCGGCGCGTCCGCGGGCAGGCAGGAGAAGCGCGGCAGGCCGGTCAGCGCCAGGTTGAGTTTGAGCGTGGTGCCGGGGCGGCGGACCGCCGCCATCCGCTCGGCCAGCGGCGCCGGCGGCGAGCCGTCGGGCAGCAGCTCCATCAGCCGGTACGGGTCGCACGCGCCGAGCACCACCCGGGCGCCCACCTCCCGTCCGTCGGCGAGGACCACCCCGCTGGCCGCGCCGCCGTCCAGGGTGATCGCGCTGACCCCGGCGCCGGTCACGATCCGCGCCCCGGCGGCCCGGGCGGCCTCGGCGAAGGTCCGCGACACGGTGCCCATCCCGCCCTCGGCGATCATCCAGGTGCCGTCCGAGCCGGGCAGTCGGCACATGTTGTGCACCAGGAAGTTGTGCCCGGTGCCCGGGTCGTCCGGTCCGGCGTTCAGCCCGGACAGGCCGTCGGTGACCGCGTACATCGAGACGAGCAGCTCGGAGCGGAAGTCGAAGCGGGCCAGGTAGTCGGCGACCGAGCCGCGGACCAGGTCGACGAAGACCTGCCGCAGCGCCGGGCGGACGTACCGCTCGGCGGTCTCCTCGACCGGCAGCGGCTCGGCCAGCCAGGCCGGCGCGAGGTCGGCGCGCAGCGCGGCCAGTTCGGCCTGGAGAGCGTCGTCGGCGGCCACGTCGGCGGGGGAGAAGAACTCGGCGAGCTGGGCCCGGGTGGCCGCCGTGTCGCTGCCGAACAGCAGGTACGGGGAGCCCTCCGGGCCGGGGGTGGGCAGGAAGTAGTGCGGGTCGCGGCGCAGCACCGGAATGCGCACGTCCAGCGTGGCGAGCAGCTCCGGCGGCATCAGCCCGAGCAGGTAGGAGCCGGTGGAATGGCGCAGCCCGGGCACCTTCGGGAAGGGGTTCTCCGTCCGGGTCGCGCCGCCGATCACCTCGGCCGCCTCCAGCACCAGCACGTCGAGACCGGCGCGGGCCAGCAGGATCGCGGACACCAGACCGTTGTGCCCGGACCCGACGATCACCACGTCGGCCCGGGTCGGCAGCTCGTCACTCATGCCGGGGGAGCCTAGTGCCCGCCGGGCCCGCCGGGCAGCCCTTCGCCTCGGCCGCCTCCGCCGGCCCGGCACGCCGCCCCGCCCTCGCCGGGCCTAACTGGGCGCCGGGCCCGGCCGCTCGCCGCCCAACTGGGCGGTGAACGTCGCCAGCTCCAGCTCGAACAGCGCCTCGGGTTCGGTGACCGCCCAGCTCAGCTGCGCGAAGACCTCCGCCGCGACCAGCCCGTAGAGCCGGGTCCAGCCGCTCAGGAAGGTGTACGTGACCTCGATCGGGATCTCGCCGTGGCTGAGCCGCAGCGGCTCCAGCCGGTCGCCGAGGCGTTCCCGGAGCAGTTCGGCCGGCGGGGTGGGGAACGGCGACCGGTGCCAGAGGTCGATCATCGGTGCGAGGAAGACCGCCCCGAACCGGGCGCCGGGGTGGTCGGGGTCGACGCAGTCGTCGGCGAAGGCGGCCAGTCCGGGGGTCGGTGCGCCGAAGATCAGCCCGAACTCGGCGGGGTGCGCCACCGACCAGGCCCGGAACGCCCGGCACATGGCCATCAGCTGGTCGACCGGCGCGCCCCCGGCGGCGTCCCGGGCCGCCTCCAGGCGTAGCCGCAGCTCGTCGTAGAGGTCCCCGGCGAGCGCCGCGACCAGCGCCTCCAGGCTGGGGAAGTAGCGGTAGATGGCCGGCGCCGTCATGCCCATGTCCCGGGCGATGGCCCGCAACGAGATCGCCTCGGTCCCGCCGCCCACCAGCAGCCGTCGCGCCCCGTCCTTGATCTCGGCGAGGGTCGCCGTACGCAGGCGTTCCCGTCGGGTCGGTGCGGTCATCGGCTAACCCCCTTGACCAAAGCGAACGCCGTTGCCATAGTTAACGGCGTTCACTCAAATGAGCGATGGTCACAGTTTAGCCGTCGCCGAAGGGGGAGGCCATGTTCGCGTGGTGGGGTCGAGCGGTGGTGCGGCTGCGGTGGGTCGTGCTCGCCGCCGCCGTGCTGCTGGTCGCGGTCGGATCGACCTGGGGGGCCGGGGTCTTCGGGCAGCTCACCGGAGGCGGGTACGACGATCCGGCCAGCGAGTCCAGCCGGGCCTACGAGCGGATCACCGACGAGCTGGGGCCGCAGGGGGCGGACGTGATCGTCCTCTGGTCCAGCGACTCGGTGACCGCCGACCAGCCGGCCTTCCGTGACCCCGTCGCCGCGACCGTCGCCCGGCTGCGCGGGCACCCGGCGGTGGCCAGCGTCACCACCTGGTACGACACCCGGGCGCCCGCGCTGCTCGCCACCGACCGGCGGGCCACCTACGCGCTGGTCCAGCTCCGGGCCGCCGACGAGGACGGCAAGACCGCGGCGTACGAGGAGCTGCGGCCGGCGCTGGAGACGCCGGGCGTACGAACCGGGACGGGCGGCAACGTGCCGTTCCTGCACGAGGCGAACCGGCAGACCACCGAGGACATCAGCCGCGCGGAGCTGCTCGCCATGCCGGTGCTGCTGGTGCTGCTCGTGCTCATCTTCGGCGGCCTGGTCGCCGCGGCCACCCCGCTGCTGATCGGCGGACTGGCCATCCTCGGCGGGTTCGTCGCGGTCCGGCTGGTCAACCTGTTCACCGACGTGTCGATCTTCGCGATCAACATCATCACGCTGATCGGCCTGGGCATGGCCGTCGACTACGCGCTCTTCGTGGTCAGCCGGTTCCGCGAGGAACTCGCCGCCGGCCACGACACCGCCACCGCGATCCGGCGCACCATGGCCACCGCCGGCCGTACCGTGCTGGTCTCCGGGCTCACCATCGCGCTCGCCATGGCCAGTCTGCTGATCTTTCCGCAGGCGTTCCTGCGCTCGATGGGGCTCGGCGGGATGGCCGCGGTGCTGGTCGCCATGCTCGCCGCGCTGACCGTGCTGCCGGCCCTGCTCGCGGTGCTCGGCCCGCGGATCGACGCGTTGCGCGTACCGCTGCCGTGGCGGCGGGGTGGGCGGCCGGCGGGCGGCGGCGGCGCCTGGGCCCGGATCGCGCGCAGTGTGATGCGCCGGCCGATGCGCTACCTGGTCGGGGTCGTGGTGCTGCTCGTCGTGCTGGCCGTGCCGTCGGTGCGGATGGAGTTCGGCGGCTTCGACGAGCGGGTGCTGCCCGCGGACGCCGCGCCCCGGGCGGTCTCCGAGCGGATCGCCGCCGAGTTCCCGGGCGGCACCGTCGCGCCGATCGACGTGCTGGTCTCCGGGGCGCCGGCCGAGGCGGTACGTCCCTTCGCCGACCGGGTGGCGCAGCTGCCCGGGGTGAACGGGGTGCGGGTGGCCGCGAACCGGGGCGATGCGACGCTGCTGACCGTGAGCTACCCGGGCGAGCCGACCGGCGACGTCGCCCAGGACCTAGTCCGGAAGCTGCGCGAGCTGCCCGCGCCGGACGGAGCCGAGGTGCTGGTCGGCGGCCGCCCCGGGGCCGACCGGGACCTGCTGGACAGCCTCGCCGACCGGCTGCCGTGGATGGCGCTGCTGATGGCCGCCGCCACCCTGCTGCTGCTCTTCCTCGCCTTCGGCTCGGTGGTGCTGCCGGTCAAGGCGGTCCTGATGAACCTGGTCTCGATCGGGGCGTCGTTCGGCGTGGTGGTCTGGATCTTCCAGGACGGCCACTTCGCCGACCTGCTCGGCTTCACCCCGACCGGGTTCATCGAGCCGAGCAACCCGATCCTCATGCTCGCGGTCCTCTTCGGGCTGGCCACCGACTACGAGGTGTTCCTGCTCTCCCGGGTTCGCGAGGAGTGGGACCGGACCGGGGACAACACCGCCTCGGTGGCCGCCGGGTTGCAGCACACCGGCCGGATCATCACCGCGGCGGCGCTGCTGCTGATCATCGTGGTGGCCGGCTTCGCCACCGGCGGCATGGCGTACATCAAGCTGATCGGGGTCGGCATGATCGTGGCGATCGTGGTCGACGCCACGCTGGTGCGGGCGCTGCTGGTGCCGGCCACCATGCGGCTGCTCGGGCGGTGGAACTGGTGGGCTCCCGGCCCGCTCGGCCGGGTCTACCGCCGGTACGGCATCCGGGAAGGCGCCGAGCCGGAGCCGGTGGACCATCACCCCGCGTTCACTCGGTAGAGACTTCCATCGATGCCCTGTCGGCTCTAGCGTCGACGGGGCATCGACCATCTCCGGGAGGTCTCCGATGGACCGTCGTACCGTCCTGCGCGCCACCGTCGCCGGCGGCGCCGCCGCCTTCTCCGGCAGCCTCTGGGCCGGCGCCGCGCTGGCCGCCCCCGCCCAGCCCGGCCCCGGCCCGTACGGGGAACTGCTCGCCGCCGACGCCAACGGCATCCAGCTGCCCGCCGGCTTCACCAGCCGGGTGGTCGCCCGCTCCGGGCAGCGGGTCGCCGGCACCTCGTACCTCTGGCACTGGGCGCCCGACGGTGGCGCCTGCTTCCCGGCCGGCACCGGCTGGATCTACGTCTCCAACTCGGAGGTCCCGCTGGTCGGCGGGGCGTCGGCGGTGCGCTTCGCCGCCGACGGTTCGATCACGGCGGCGTACCGCATCCTCGGCGGCACCAACGTCAACTGCGCCGGCGGCGCCACCCCCTGGGGCACCTGGCTCTCCTGCGAGGAGGTGCCGCTCGGCCGGGTCTTCGAGACCTGGCCGGACGGCGGCCGGGCCGCCGAGGAGCGCACCCGGATGGGCCGGTTCACCCACGAGGCGGCGGCCTGCGACCCGGACCGCCGGGTGGTCTACCTGACCGAGGACGAGGGCGACGGCTGCTTCTACCGCTTCGTCCCGGACACCTGGGGCGACCTGCGCACCGGCCGGTTGCAGGTGCTCTGCGCGCCCGCCGAGGCCACCGCCGGGCCGGTGACCTGGCGGGACGTGCCGGACCGGGACGGCTTCCCGGTCCCGACCCGCTGGCAGGTCGGCGCGGCGAAGCACTTCGACGGTGGCGAGGGCTGCTGGTACGCCGACGGGACCTGCTGGTTCACCACCAAGGGCGACAACCGGGTCTGGGCGTACGACGCGGTCGGCCAGCGCCTCGACCTGGCGTACGACGACTCGCTGGTGCCGGCCGGCGCGGCGCCGCTGACCGGGGTGGACAACATCACCGGCACCGCCGGCGGGGACCTCTACGTGGCCGAGGACGGCGGCAACATGGAGATCAACATGATCACCCCGGCCGGCGTGGTCACCCCGTTCCTGCGGCTGCACGGCCACGCGGAGTCGGAGATCACGGGCCCCGCCTTCTCGCCCGACGGCTCCCGCCTCTACTTCTCCTCCCAGCGCGGCACCACCGGCGACCGCACCGGCTCCGCCGGCGTCACCTACGAGATCACCGGCCCCTTCCGCCCCTAGCCCGTCGGCGCCCCGGCGTTGATCATGAGGTTGGCGGCGTCGGGAAGCGCTCTCCGCGCCGCCAAGCTCATGATCAACGCGGTTCCTGGGCGGCGCGGCGGGCGCGCCAGTGGGAGAGGGCGAGGGTGGCGGAGTAGCCGGCCAGCACGATCACGTGGAAGAGGTAGAGCCAGAGCAGCACCGCGACGCCGGCGCCGATCTCGTCGAAGCCGCCGAACGGCGCGCCCAGGTCGATGGGGAGCGAGGCGAAGAGCACGAACCCGTGCAGGAAACCGGAGAGGTTCGCCGCGGTGAACGAGCCGACGCCCAGCGCGGAGAGCCAGTCCGGTGACGCCGGCCCGACCACCCGGAACACCCAGAGCAGCACCGGGGTGAGCACCAGCCACACGCCCAGGAAGGACAGCACCACCCCGAGCGCGCCGAGCCAGCCGCCCTGGCGGACCAGCCCGGTGGTGGTCGGCAGCGCCAGCAGGATCGACAGCAGCAGGACCGGGGCCGGGGCGAGCAGCGGCAACAGCAGCAGCCGGCCCCGCCAGCCGACCAGCGACTCGTCGGTACGTGAGTTGGCCACCGAGACGAACGCCCGGCGCAGCCCCTCGCCGTAGAGCGACGCCGGCAGCAGCGAGGCCAGCGCCAGCCACGGGGTCAGTTCCACCCCGGCGTCGACCAGGGCGGCCACCGCGTGCGGCGCGCCGATCTCGGTCGGCAGCGTCCGCACGGCGTACGAGGTGAGCCGGCGGACCCGCTCGGCGCCCGCCACCAGCGCGGTCAACCAGATCGCCAGCAGGGCGACCGGGACCACGGCGATCGCGCCGTAGAAGGTGATGGCGGCGGCGTGCAGCGAGAGGTCCCGGCCGCGCAGCGGACGGAACGCCGCAGCCGTGATCCGCTTCGCCCGCCGCCAGCCGCCCCCCATCGTGGTCTCATTCCCCCTCGCGGCGGCCGGCACTCATTAAGATCGCCGGCCATGACCGTTCTCACCACGGAGCGCCTGATCCTGCGGGACTGGACTGAGGACCCGGCGGACCTGGACCGGATCTGGGACATCTACTCCCGTCCGGAGATCACCCGCTGGCTGGCCGCGTCCGGGCTGCCGCTGACCGACCCGGCGCAGGCAGCCGACCGGCTGCGGATCTGGCGCGAGCGGCACGCCGACCACGGCGGCAGGTACGGCACCTGGGCGATCGAGGTGCGCGACACCGGCTCGGTCGCCGGCACGCTGATCCTCAAGCCGCTGCCCGGTGCGGACGGGGTGACCCCCACCGGCGACATCGAGGTGGGCTGGCACCTGCACCCCGACTCCTGGGGCCACGGGTACGCCACCGAGGCGGCCCGGGCGGTGCTGGCCCGCGAGTTCGCCGCCGGCAGCCGGCAGGTGTACGCGGTGGTCGCGCCCGGCAACGACCCGTCGATGGCGGTGTGCCGCCGGCTCGACATGACCCACCTCGGCCGCCGCACCGACTGGTACGGCGGCGAGCTGCTGGAGACCTTCGTGCTGACCGCCCCGGTCTGAGGACCGGCCCGCAGGATCGCCCGACACGCCGGGGGCAGCGGCTGGGCCGGGACGGCCGTATCGTCTTCGGCCGTGATGATCAGTTTCGAGACGCAGCCGGACCGGCGCCTGCTGACGCACGCGCTGCGCCGCACGCTGCGCCGGGGCCTGCGCCCGTTCAGGCTCTGCGGTTTCGTCCTGCTCCTGCCGGCGGTGGTCGCCGTGCTCGACGACGACCCGGTGGTGGCGGTGGGTTGGCTGGTGGGAGCGGTCGTCTTCTGGCTCCTGCCGCCGCTGGTGGTGCGGAGTGCGGTCCAGGCGAGCTGGAAGACCTACGGCGTCCCGATCGCTTGGCGGTTCACCGACGAGGGAGTGCGGATGGATTCGGCGCTGATGGAGAGCCTGCTCCGCTGGGAGGCGCTGGAATCGGTCGAACCGATCGCCGGCCAGTTGCTCCTCAAGATCAACCGCCAGCAGGTCATCCCGGTCCCGATCGCCGGGCTGACCCCGCCCGACCGCGACACGCTCGCCGACTTCCTCATTGGCCGAGGCCTGCTCCCCGCCGGAACCCGGCTCACTGCCTGACGGTTGCGCACGCCGGTGGAGGAGCAGGCCAGGGGGGAGGATTGAGGCTCCCGGCGGGGGCGGAGTGGGGCTGGGGAAGAATGGCCGAGTGACCTCCCCCCGAGAACTGGTCCTGCTCGGCTCCACCGGCTCGATCGGTACCCAGGCCATCGACATCGTGCGGCGCAACCCGGACCGGTTCCGGGTGGTCGCGCTCGGCGCCGGCGGCGGCAACGTCGACCTGCTCGCCGCCCAGGCGCTGGAGCTGGGCGTCGACGCGGTCGGGGTGGCCAAGGCGTCCGCGGCGCAGGACCTGCAGCTCGCCTTCTACGCCGAGGCGAGCCGCCGGGGCTGGGCCACCGGCGACTTCAAGCTTCCGAAGATCGTCGCCGGGCCGGACGCGATGACCGAGCTGGCGCAGTGGCCCTGCGACATCGTGCTCAACGGCGTGGTCGGCTCGCTGGGGCTGGCGCCGACGCTGGCCGCGCTGCGCGCCGGACGTACCCTCGCGCTGGCCAACAAGGAGTCGCTGGTGGCCGGCGGCTCCCTGGTCAAGGCGGCGGTGACCCGGCCGGAGCAGATCGTCCCGGTGGACTCCGAGCACTCGGCGCTGGCCCAGTGCCTGCGCGGCGGGAGCCGGGGCGAGGTGCGCCGCCTGATCGTCACCGCCAGCGGCGGCCCGTTCCGGGGGAAGCGGCGCGACGAGCTGACCGAGGTCACGCCGGAGCAGGCGCTGGCCCACCCGACCTGGAACATGGGCCCGGTCGTCACGATCAACTCCGCGACCATGGTGAACAAGGCGCTGGAGGTGATCGAGGCGCACGAGCTGTTCGACGTGCCGTACGCCGACATCACCGTGATGGTGCACCCGCAGTCGGTGATCCACTCGATGGTCGAGTTCGTGGACGGGTCCACCCTCGCCCAGGCCAGCCCTCCGGACATGCGGCTGCCGATCGCGCTGGGCATCGGCTGGCCGGACCGGGTGCCGGACTCCGCCGCCGCGGTCGACTGGACCAGGAGCCACACCTGGGAGTTCGCCCCGCTGGACGACGAGGCGTTCCCGGCGGTCGCGCTGGCCAAGGCCGCCGGCGCGGCCGGGCGCTGCCGCCCGGCGATCTACAACGCGGCGAACGAGGAGTGCGTCGCCGCGTTCGTGGCCGGCCGGCTGCCGTTCCTCGGCATCGTCGACACCCTCGAGCGGGTCCTCGAGGAGGCTCCCGACTTCGCCGAACCAGGTACCGTCGAGGACGTGCTCGCGGCGGAGTCGTGGGCGCGCGCGCACGCGCAGGAGATCATCGAGGCATCGGTGGAAGGAGCTTGATGGCAAACGTGCTCGGGGTGGCGCTCTTTGCCGTGTTCATCCTCGTCTCGGTGAGCCTGCACGAGGCGGGGCACATGCTCACCGCCAAGGCGTTCGGCATGAAGGTCACGCGCTACTTCGTCGGCTTCGGCCCGACGCTGTGGTCGTTCAAGCGGGGCGAGACCGAGTACGGGCTGAAGGGCATCCCGCTGGGCGGCTTCTGCAAGATCGTGGGCATGACGCCGCAGGACGACGACGTCGACCCGGCGGACGAGCCGCGGGCCATGTGGCGCTACCCGGTGTGGAAGCGGACGATCGTGATGTCCGCGGGCTCCATCGTTCACTTCGCGCTGGCCCTGGGCGCGCTCTGGATCATGGCGGTCTCCGTCGGCCTGCCCAACCCCGACTTCCCGAGCACCGAGGCCGAGGTTCGCAAGGAGCCGGCCGTCATTCAGCTCTCCGAGTGCGTGGTGCCGGAGAACACGCTGCGCGCCTGCACCGCCACCGACGCCGCCAGCCCGGCCGGCCAGGCGCAGCTGCGCGACGGTGACCGGATCACCGCGCTCAACGGCGCGCCGATCAACAGCTACGGCGACCTGCTCACCACGCTGCGCACACTCAAGCCGGGCGAGACGGCGAAGATCGCGTATGTCCGGGACGGCCAGCCGGGCAGTACGGAGGCGGTGCTGGCGAAGACCCAGCGCCCGCCGCTGGACGACCCGAAGGGCACCGTCGGCGACGTGGCCGCGCTCGGTGTCGGCCTCATCCCCAGCACCCCGACCCGGGTGTCGTACGGGCCGGTCGCCGCGTTCGGCGCCACCGCCGACTTCACCGGCGACATGGCGGTGCAGACGGCGCACGCCATGCAGCGCATCCCGCAGAAGGTCCCGGCCCTGTGGACGGCGATCACCGGCGGCGAGCGGGACATGGACACCCCGATCAGCGTGGTCGGCGCCAGCCGGCTCGGCGGTGAGTTCGTGGCGAACGACGCCTGGTACGGGTTCTTCATGCTGTTCGTGTCGCTGAACTTCTTCATCGGCGTGTTCAACCTGCTGCCGCTGCTGCCGCTGGACGGCGGCCACATCGCCATCGCCTGGTTCGAGCGGGCCCGCACCTGGGTGTACGCCCGGATCGGCCGGCCCGACCCGGGCCGGGTCGACTACCTCAAGCTCATGCCCTTCACGTACGCGGTGATCCTGATCGGTGGCGCCTTCACGCTGCTGACCATCACGGCGGACGTCGTCAACCCGATCACGCTCTTTTCAAGGTGAGTGCCTGAAGTGACCGCTGTCAGTCTCGGTATCCCCGCCGTACCGCCCCCGCCGCTCGCGCCGCGCCGGGCCAGCCGCCAGATCATGGTCGGCTCGGTGCCGGTCGGCGGTGGCGCGCCGGTCTCCGTACAGTCGATGACCACCACCCTCACCGCCGACGTCAACGCCACGCTCCAGCAGATCGCCGAACTGACCGCGTCCGGCTGCCAGATCGTCCGGGTCGCAGTGCCCAGCCAGGACGACGTCGAGGCGCTGCCGGCGATCGCGAAGAAGTCGCAGATCCCGGTCATCGCCGACATCCACTTCCAGCCCAAGTACGTCTTCGCCGCGATCGACGCCGGCTGCGCCGCGGTGCGGGTCAACCCGGGCAACATCCGGCAGTTCGACGACAAGGTCAAGGAGATCGCCAGGGCGGCCGGCGACGCCGGGGTGCCGATCCGGATCGGCGTGAACGCCGGCTCGCTGGACAAGCGGCTGCTCGCCAAGTACGGCAAGGCCACCGCCGAGGCGCTGGTCGAGTCGGCGCTCTGGGAGTGCTCGCTCTTCGAGGAGCACGGCTTCCGGGACATCAAGATCTCGGTCAAGCACAACGACCCGGTGGTGATGATCCGGGCGTACCGGCTGCTCGCCGAGAAGTGCGACTACCCGCTGCACCTGGGCGTCACCGAGGCCGGCCCGGCCTTCCAGGGCACCATCAAGTCGGCGGTCGCCTTCGGGGCGCTGCTGGCCGAGGGGATCGGCGACACCATCCGGGTCTCGCTCTCCGCCCCGCCGGTCGAGGAGATCAAGGTCGGCGCGGCGATCCTGGAGTCGCTCGGCCTGCGCGAGCGCGGCCTGGAGATCGTCTCCTGCCCGTCCTGCGGCCGGGCCCAGGTGGACGTCTACAAGCTCGCCGAGGAGGTCACCGCCGGCCTCGAGGGGCTGCCGGTGCCGCTGCGGGTGGCCGTGATGGGCTGCGTGGTGAACGGCCCCGGCGAGGCCCGGGAGGCCGACCTCGGCGTCGCCTCCGGCAACGGCAAGGGTCAGATCTTCGTCAAGGGGCAGGTGGTCAAGACCGTGCCCGAGGCGCAGATCGTGGAGACGCTGATCGAAGAGGCGCTGCGCATTGCCGACGAGATGGGCGCCGAGCTGCCCGAGGAGCTGCGGGGCATGGTCCCCGGCCCCACCGTCACGGTGCACTGACCGGTCCGGCGCCCGGCCGGACCCCACCGGCCGGCGCGCACGCACGTACCGAGAAAGAGTGGCCATTCCACGGGGAATGGCCACTCTTTCTCTGTCTGAGCGAACGCTCCGGGGGAGCTCGCGCGCGGTTCCCGGGGTGGGGGTCACTCGGATTCGGCGAGGATGGCGTACAGCTTGCGCCGGGTCTCGTCGAGCACCTGCGCGGCCCGCTCCCGCTGGTCGTCGGTGCCGGTCATCATCACCTGGCGCAGGGCGTGCATCGCCTGCGCTCCGGCGTCCCGGATGTCGTGCCAGCTGTCGACGGTGCCCTGGGCGAACTCCGCCCACGGCGGGGTCTGCGCCGCCTCGGTCGCCTCCGTACGGCCGCCGTCGGTCAGCGCGAACCGCTTCCGCCCACCGCCGGTCTCGTCGGTGGCGGCCACGATCATGCCCTCGTCCTCCAGCAGTTGGAGGGTCGGGTAGACCGAGCCCGGGCTCGGCCGCCACGCGCCGCCGGTGCGGGAGTCGATCTCCTGGATCATCTCGTAGCCGTGCATCGGCCGCTCGACGAGCAGCGCCAGGACGGCGTGGCGGACGTTGGGCCGGCGTCCCCGGCCCCGACCGCGGCCACCCCAACCGCCGCCCCGGCCCCCGCCGTGGCCGGGCGGGAAGCCGCCCCAACCGCCGTGGCCGGGCGGGCCGGGCGGGAAGCCGAAGCCGCGCATCCGCGCCCCGTGCAACTCGTGCAGTCTGCGATGGAGTCCCATCGTCACCACTCTCCTTTGTAACTGTCGCTGATGCATCAACGATATATCGGCAATGTGTCGCCGACAAGCCAGCGGCGGAGGCGGCTGCAAACCGTACGTACGTCTTGTTAAGGTTGCGGGGTGCGACTGCTTCCCGACCCGGGCCCGGCCCGGATCCTCACCCTCGGCACCCTGGTCCGGACCGTCGGCCGCGGCCTCTGGCTGGTGGCCAGCGCGCTCTTCCTCACCCGCTCGGTCGGGCTCACCGCCACCGAGGTCGGACTCGGCCTGACGGTCTCGGCGCTGGTCGGCCTGCTGGCCAGCGCCCCGACCGGCTACCTGGCCGACCGGCTCGGCCCGCGCGGCACCCAGATCGCCGCGCTGGTGGCCGGCGGTGCGCTGACCGCCGGCCTGGTGACGGTCAGGTCGTTCCCGGCGTTCCTGGCCGTGGGCGCCGCCACCGCCCTCGCGGACGCCGCGGACCGGGGCGCCCGGGGCGCGCTGATCGCCGGTTCCGTCCCGGCCGAGCAGCGGGTCCGCACCCGCGCCTACCTGCGCGCCACCACCAACGTCGGGATCTCGCTCGGCGCGGTGCTCGCCGGATTCGCCATCGCCCTGGACACCCGCGCCGGCTACCTGGCGCTGATCCTGACCGCCGCGGCGACCTACCTGGCCGCCGCCGCGGTGTTCACCCGGCTGCCGGTGATCGCGCCGGCCCCCGCCCCGGCGCACGGCCCGCGGCTGATCGCGCTGCGGGACCGCCCGTTCCTGGCGTTCACCGTGCTCGACGGGCTGATGTCGATGCACTTCGGCCTGCTCAACATCGCCCTGCCGCTCTGGATCGCCGGGCACACGCGGGCCCCGGCCTGGGTGATCTCCGGGCTGATGCTGGTCAACACCGGCATGGTGGTGCTGTTCCAGGTGCGCGCCGCCCGGGGCACCGAGAGCCTCGTCGGGGCCGGTCGGGCGGCCCGGCGCGCGGGTGTTGCGATCGCTGCCGCCTGCGTCCTGTTCGCCGCCGCGGGGGACCTGCCGACCGGCGCGGCGATCGGGCTGCTGGCCTGCGGGGCGCTGGCGCACGTGATCGGCGAACTCTGGCACTCCGCCGCCGGGTGGGGCATCTCGTTCGGGCTGGCGCCCGAGCACGCCCACGGGCAGTACCAGGGCGCGTACAGCATGGGCTACGAGCTGGGCAAGATGCTCGCGCCGGTGGTGGTGACCACGCTGGCGATCGGCTGGGGCGTACCGGGGTGGTTGCTCCTCGGCGGGTTGTTCCTGCTGCTCGGGGCGCTGGTGCCGGTGGTGGTCCGATGGGCCGCCCGGACCCGGGTCGCCCCGCCCGCCGGCCACCCGGTCACCGTGGGCTAGATCCTTGGCCGCCAGATTCTCGACGTTTGTGTCAAGTTTTTGAGCGGGCGTAACGTTGTGTTGCCCGCTCCACATTTTGCAGACATGGGTTCTGACCAGCCACTTTGGTGTGGCACAGCCGGTCGCCACGGCGGCCGGACATCGGCGCAGCGGGTGGCGGCGGCCGGCCAAGATCGGGCCGCAGGTCCCTGCGTGAGCTTGGCCCGAGGTAGGGCCACAGGCTGTTTGTCCAGCTCAACCGGCCTGCTCGGCGGTCCGAGGCGGAGCCTCTCTGGTGCGGTGTCCACTAACGTTCGCCGGGTTGGTCGGGGTTGGGGAAGTGTCGTAGGGGTGGTGCTGGCTGGGCTTGTGCCTCGCCGTCGGGATCCTGCCGCGCCGTTGTGGGTGCGGCTGGCCCGGGACCTGCCGTATGCGGTGGAGCAGGTTCGGTCGCTCACCCTGCTGTGCGAGGGTGGGCGGCTGTTTCTCGACGTCACCGCCGAAGTCCCAGTCGTCACCTATCCGCCTGGTGAGGAGCCGGATCCGGGCCGGGTGGCCGGGGTGGACCTGGGGATCATTCACCCGTACGCGGTGGCCGGTCCTGACGGCGAGGCTCTGTTGGTGTCGGGGCGGGCGATCCGCGCTGAGCATCGCATGCACCTGGCCGACAGCAAAGCCCGCCGCCGGGCGGTGGCCCGGCGGGCCCCGAAGCCGGGTCAGCGGGGGTCACGGCGGTGGCGGAAGTATCGGCGTCGTGCCCGGTTGGTGGAGGGCCGGCATCGGCGGCGGGTCCGCCAGGCCCAGCACGAAGCCGCCCGCACGGTCGTCACCTGGGCGCAGCAGCAGCAGCGGGTGGGTGTGCTGCACGTCGGTGACCCCCGTGGTGTGCTCGACATCGCTGCGGGGCGGCGGCACAACCTGCGGCTGCGGCAGTGGCAGATCGGCCGACACCTGCAGATCCTCACCGACAAGGCCACCCAAGCGGGCATCACCGTCCGCCTCGTCGACGAACGCGGCACCTCCTCGACCTGCCCCGCCTGCCGCCAGCGGGTGCCGAAACCTCGTGGGCGGACCCTGACCTGCCCGCACTGCGCATTCTCCGGGCACCGCGACCTCGTCGCGGCCGCCAGCATCGCCACCCGCACCCCGGGCGGCGGACCCACCACCCCCACCGCAGCGGCTGTGCTGCCGGAGGTGGTCACGCACCGTCGAGCCGGCCGGCACCTCCCCGGCGCCGGCCAGTCCCGACGTGACCCCCG